>JBPYDX010000188.1:0-5794 GCA_051986115.1 Candidatus Eremiobacteraceae bacterium | reverse complement strand
CGGCACCACTCGAACTTTGACCACCACCTTCCATCTCACGCCGGGGCTGCTGGGTGTCACAGTCTCGAGCGCCTTGTGGGGAACGGTCGTTGGAGCGCTGCTCGCGGGAATCCCCGGAGAACGCTTCGGTCGGCGCGATGGCCTGCGCATCATGGCGGTGTTCTATCTTGTGTCGGCAGTGGGCTGCGCGCTTGCCTGGAACTGGCACTCGCTGCTCGCCTTTCGGTTCATCGGCGGCCTGGGCATCGGCGGATCATCGGTGCTGGGACCCGTGTATATCGCTGAGATCGCGCCGCCGCTGCTGCGAGGTCGCCTCGTGGGATTCTTTCAGTTCAACGTCGTCTTTGGGATCCTCTTAGCCTATCTCTCGAACTACCTCATTGGCCTGCAGCATTTTGCACTCGCGGAGTGGCGCTGGGAGCTCGGCGTTGCTGCGATTCCCGCAGCCGTCTTCTTCGCAGCTCTCTTCGCAATCCCGCGCAGTCCTCGCTGGCTGGTTAAAAAGCGGCGCATTGACGAGGCGCGAGCCGTTTTATCCGCGACAAGAGAAGACAATGTAGATCTCGAGCTGCGCGAGATCATCGCCTCGATTCACATCGAGCAGGAACGCGCGGCGGAGAAGCTGCTCTCGCGTAGATACCTCTTGCCCATCTTTCTGGCGATAAGCATGGGCATGTTCAATCAACTCTCTGGCATTAACGCGATCCTCTACTACCTCAACGACATTTTTGCTCGCGCGGGATTTAGCGCCATTTCAAGCAACCTTCAGGCGGTCGCAATCGGTGCAACCAACATGCTGTTCACCATCATCGCCATGTCGAGCATCGATCGCATCGGGCGCAAGCTCTTGCTCTTGATCGGCGCGGTGGGTATGGCGCTGTGCCTGGGCGGGGTATCGGCACTTTTCTTTATCGGACAGCATCAGAATCTGCTCGTGTGGTTGCTGATCGGTTTCATAGCTTGCTTTGCTTTCTCGCAAGGCGCCGTCATCTGGGTGTACCTTGCTGAGGTGTTCCCGAACAACGTGCGCGCCAAAGGTCAAAGCTTGGGCAGCTTCTCGCACTGGTTCATGAACGCGCTGATCTCAGGCGTCTTCCCGCTCATGGCTGCATCATCGAGCGGATACCCGTTCGCATTTTTTGCTGTTATGATGGTCGTGATGTTCTTTGTGGTGCTGTTCGTCTATCCCGAAACAAAACAGCTGTCGCTTGAGGCCATGGAGAAAAAGCTCGGATTAGCTTAAGGCATCGCCTCGATATCGGTTCTCGCTTGGGCCGCAACGAGTATATAGGTCGCAGGCCCAAAGCGGTCCGAGCCAGTGGCCCATCCTGATACCTGTGTAGGAGCTGCAAGCAACTCCTTTTGTGTCGGGAAGGCGCTCGCTGGCGCGCCGTTGACACGTACGTTGCCCGCGGTGATGCCGTGCAGCGTCAGAAGATACGTCTGCAGTGCCGGATGAAAGAGACCCTTCGGCGGCCCGACCTCAAAGTGCACGGCGTTATTCGCCGCGCGAACCATCGTCAAACGCTGCTCGTAATAGTCGCCTTTTTCATACGCATACGTGGCGCCATCGTCATCGTAGTACGTGAATGAGCCGCTGTCGGCCGGGAAGGCGTCAAGATACACGCGGGTGATCGGACGTTCGCCGACATACTGTTCGACGTCTTGGGTCGGCACGATCGCGCCGGCACGAACAAACAGCGGCATGTCCGCCCAAGTGGTCGGGTCGACGTCGTACACGATCGTGCGCTTACCCTCATAATGCGTGCCGCGAAAATAATCGTACCATGTGCCGGCAGGGAGGTAGACGCTACGATGCGCCTGGCCTTCACCCAGTACAGGTGCGGCGAGGAGTTGCTGTCCGAACATCCACTCATCAGTCAGGTTTGAGGCGCTAGTATCATTTGGAAATTCCCAAAACAGTGGCCGCACGATCCCCACGCCAGTTTCGTGCGTCTGCCATTCATAAGAGTACGTGTACGGCAGCAACCGGTAACGCAGCTCGATGGCAGCTTTCGCGTCGGCTTCGGCCTGCGTACCATACACCCACGGCTGACGTTTCTCAGCGTGCGTTCCATGCACGCGCATAACGGGCACGAAAGCGGCAAACTCCATCCAGCGCGCATAGTTCTCGGCGCCGGGATGACCTGCAAACCCGCCGGTGTCCATGCTCCAATGCGGCTCGCCCAGGTCGATGCTCCCAAGCATGCGCGTGGATTGTTCGCGCATCGACTCAAAACCGGTGGGAATGTCGCCAGACCATTCCGCGTAGGCATAGCGCTGATCACCGAGATAAAAATTGCGGTTGACGGACCAGACGCGCCGGTTGCTAACGGAGCGCGCGCCTTCGTACATTGCGCGCTCCATGTTGAGGAATTGGAAATTGGGCGCTTGGAGAAGGAAGCCAAAACGCGGCGTTTTCGCCAAGCCGCTATTGGCCACGTCAGCCTCGTCATTCCAAAAAGCGACGATGCCGGTCGAGTACGCTGGTATCGCGTGTTCCCAGTACCAACGTCGAGTGAGCGGTTTTGAGAAGTCGACATCCTGTTCCGCGTGCCTGCTCCAGACGATCTGACCATGCTGCTGTGGCGCGATCAGAAACAAGTTGTGATCGCGGGCGTACGCGGCTGCTTCATGAATCTTGCCTGTAATCGGATCTTCGAGCACGATGCGCGGCTTGAAAATGCCCGCAAGTTTGATGCCGAGACCACTCATCTCCCGTGCGAATGCGCCCGACGCACCGTCGGGGAACTTATCGGGCTGCAGATTCCCAGATCCGTGAGTGCTGTTCCAGCGCCACTCGCCGTAGTTATCCTCGCCCCACGCCTTCCAATCGAAATCCAAGATGAAGGTGTCGATTGGGATCTTTGTGGCTCGATACTCGTGGACGATCTGCCTGACCTCATTCTCGTTCGAGCCCCACTGCGAGTTAAGGAAACCGAGCGACCATTTTGGCATCATCGGAGGATGGCCGCTGATGTCCGCGACCGCACGCATGATTGCGTATGGGTCTCCGAGGATGACGAAATACTCGATGTCCTTGCGCGAACTGCCCGTGAATGTGAGCCCATCGCTTGTGAAGTTGAACTGGCCGCCGTCGGAATCGACGAGAATGCCGAATGCGGTCGTGTAGAGGAGTGGTGCGCCTCCGTCGCCCTGCATGCCGGCGCTAGCCGTACCGCCACCGTTGCGCTCCAGTCCGTTGCGAATGTCTTGACGCACATCAACGTGATCCGCAACTGCGCCAGGCACGCTCGTGTTCTCCACCCCGTAAAACGACGGCGAGCCAGCGAAGGAAAACAACACCTGCCCGTTGGCGGCGCCACCGGCGGGCGGCTCCCACAGTACCTTCGCCCCCTGCGCATTGTAGATGCTTATTCGCATGGGATTGAGCGAGACGCGCACGGTCATCGCGCTAGTAGCGAGCTCGAGCTGGCGTGCACTTGGGGTGACGTGACCTGAACTAACTGGCCAGTGAGCGCGCGGGTCGATCACGAGGGTGCGCGAACTCGACGCCCCGTTAGGTTCGTAGTGCACGCGCAGCACGTTCGAGGCAATGAATTGCAGTTCAAGTCTGTTCGACCCGCTCTGCAACTGCAGCACGCTTGGGTCAGCCGACGCCGGCGCGGGTTGCCCCGCGAACACAGCGCAAGCCGCCAGCAAGCTCAGGACGAGGGAAGCTAGAAACCTTCTTGTCGCGTTCATAGAGTGGTTTCATAAGGGATTTCCCGCCAGACTGTCACTCGAAACCGATTAGACGTGGTTCCATGCGCCAAACCGTGGTGAAATGAGCATACTCTCATTGCCACGCGTTGCGAAGAACAGGCCCAACGTCTTTTTTTGAATCGCTTACGCTATGGAATCGGTCTTGATAGAAAACCCTTCCTAATCAAGATGGCGTATTCCATGCTGGTTTGTAGCATGTATAATCAGATCTGTGGAAACGCGAAGAAAAATTACAATCGAGGTGCCTGAGCAGCTTCTCGAAAGAGCGCAAGAAGCTAGCGGCACCGGCATCACGAAAACCGTGTGCACTGGGCTGCAGCTTGTCGCTGCGTCTCGAACCTATGCCCGCCTCCGGCGGTTTCGTGGTAAGGTTCGCTTCACTTGCAGGGTCGCTAAACTAAGAGAAGACCGTTGATAGCAGCGGATACAAGCTCGTGGGTAGCGTTTGAGTGGACAAGTAAAGTTCCGAGGCCTGCCAGTGTGGCAGGCGCAACTTCGTCCGCAACTATCCGTAGACGCCAATACAATAAAAAGAGGCCGCTTGCACGAGGACAAGCGGCCACCATCTCGTGGAGATGTCCTTATTCAGCAGGTGCTGCCCCCCGTGCACACCTGTATGGTCTCGACGCCGTTTGTATTGAACGACGTGGCGTTGTAGAAGTCGAAGCCGCGGTTGACTGGAACGCCGTCGATCGAGTAGCCGATTTGATCGGGTGCGCTTCCCCGCATGCTAAGTTGTCCCTGGCCGCCGTAGCCGGGGCCCGAGCCAACTGCGAAACGGACGACGCCCGGAACTAAGCCACCAACGACGTTCTGACTGTAGAGCGTTTCAGCACCGCCAGACGTTCCTTGGGCGCGTCTGAGCGTAGCCGCGTCAATGGTGTAGACGTTGCCGGTCATGGTTTTGCCGACGGTCGCTGTTGTTGGGACCGTTGTGGCAGTAGTGGCCTTGGTGGTCGTCCGATGAGTAGTTTTTGCGTTCGCCACACTCACGCTGCCTGTCGTGCCGGCGAGCACCGATGTTTCCTGCGCCGCTACGATAAGTGCGCTGAGCAGTGCGATGTGTAGCAAGTTGATTTTTCGCATGTAGTCCCTCCTTGGTTCTGTCGTGGTTGGAGCCGGATTCGGGGCGAAACCAGACCCGACCACTGCTTGTTTCTCCGCCTAAGCGGCGCGTATTTCCCGCTGCTCAGCGGACAAGGCACTCACTCAGCACCCGCCGGCCCGCTTGAAAGCTAGATCGGCGTACATATAGGTTGGGAGCATGCTAGAACTTGCGAGCGGTCGCAAAAGGCTTGCCTAAGGCCGATCACAGCGTGAAATAGCATGACATGCTCATTTCGCCTGCCCGTGGAGATCAGCTCGGAATGATAATGGAAGAAAGAGGCGACAGAAAACTTACCAAGGATCACGTACTTGTCGCCGTTCGCAAACTTTTAGAAGACGGCAAGCCTACACCGCTCGGGAGTTGCGCGAGCGCGGCATCGCAGCAGCTTTGTTCGAGATCGACATGTCGACGAAATACGTACACAACGCCATCGTTATGAATTGACTAAAATATCGCGCTCTTAGAAGACACACACTCCGAAATCGCTCCGTTCGCACACGCTGCCCTATTTGACGTATATATACAGATATGATAAAGTATATATACAAAGGAAGCGGCGATGGGAACAACGATGACGTCAATAAGGCTAGACACCGGTCTGGCTGATGAAGCCAAGAAGGTTTTGGGCGTCCGAACGCGGACTGAGGCCGTTCACATTGCGCTCAGGGAAGTAGTGGCCCTCAAGCGATTCAGGAAGTTGATGGCAAAGCACCGCGGTAAGTTGCGCTTCGAGGCACACGGTGACTGACGTTGTCATTTTTGATACCTCGGTCTTTATTGATTATCTGCGCGGTGGGCGCAATCGAGAACTTATCGAAGCTGTGACCGGTCTAGTTCGAACCTCTGCAGTCGTTCTCTCCGAACTGTGGCGGAGTGCAACAAAACGCGTTGAGTGGAACTTCCTTACAACGCTCCAACGCAATCATCCAATCCTGACGCCGACCCAAAACGACTGGCTAC
>JBPYDX010000187.1:0-4529 GCA_051986115.1 Candidatus Eremiobacteraceae bacterium | reverse complement strand
AATAAGATTATTCGCGCGCGCTATGCGCGACCTCAAATCATATCGGCGTTCTATGGGCTGGCTGCGACGGGCCGCCGCATTTGGCCGTGCACTCCGCTGGTATCCTAATGTGCTCGGCGTTTGGGCTAAGACTAGAAGCGTGCCACAACCTGCTGCGCAAAGCTTCAAAGAGTGGTGGGAACAAAGACGGTGATCGACCCGAAGCGAGCCCAGGTCTTGTCTGCGGTCAAAGCAGCACTCCGTGACGCCCAAGCAAGTACACCTCCGTCTGGCGACTCGGTCGCTGAGGCGACTATTTCCACAGCAGGCCTTGCTGAACGATTTGTTGCCGAGCTCACGGCGCTCGATGGTTTTGCAAAACTCGTCCGAGATGATGCCGAGTGCGTTGCAGTGCTGACGAGCTATTTGAAGGAGCGCGGTGTGCACAGCGTGGCAGTGCAATCAACTCCATTGGCTAAACGTATCGCCGCACAACTCGTTAATTTCGAAGTCAGTCGCGCCGTTGATCGTACAAAGGGCGAACTCGAAAAATTTGATTGCGGTTTGTTAGAGGCACGAGCCCTGTTGGCTGACACAGGGAGTGCAATCTTGTTGTTGGACAACGCGAGCGACCGCGTTTTGCCCTATTTGCCTCGAACTTGTGTTATCGTTGCGCGCATCGAGTCATTACACAGCGGTATGAATGCGCAAGCTATGCAATGTATAGAGAACGCGTTGAGCGCACGCGTTCGCGGAGAAGCGGTAATCGTAGCCGGACCGAGCAGAACGGCCGACATCGAAAAAACACTCGTGCTCGGTGCGCATGGGCCAGAAGCATTAGCCGTTTTTCTCATTGTTGAGACCGCATCGCTGGGTAAGGAAGCAACCGCTCGTAGTTAGAACATGGTGCAGGCCCGGCGCTAAGTGTGCGGGGCGGTTGCACGGTGAGGGCTTAATGACAAGCGCTCATGACTCTAAACGGTCTAGGACGTCGTTCAAGCACATAGCCGCAGTTGTTGCACTCGGTGTCTTGGTGCTCGCCTCGACATTACCCAATATGACCGATGCTTGGCGGCCGTCGTACAGCTTTGGCTTTTCAGCCAAGCCCGATGAGCTTGTCGTTAACAGTCTGGTGCCTGGTGGCCCAGCCGACCGAGCCGGCGTACATATCGGAGATAGAGTGGCACCCGGGCTAGCATACCCAGACGTTCTGACGGTTACATATGCTAGGTCGACTTCCAAGAACCAAGTTCTTGACATAACGTTTCTGCGGGGCAATCAGCATTTTAAGACGCATCTAATTGCGCAAGCTGGTACGATAAGCTTCTACGCTCGGGTGATCACCCCGCTTAAACGCCTCGTGTCGCTGGTGTTCATTACATTGGGCGCCACGCTTCTATTGCTACGCCCTACCCGGATGACGTGGTATTTTTACCTTTTTGCCCTTGGCAGCGCCGACGCTACTGCCTTTGTTTATAGCAGCCTATCCACAACTGCCTACAATATCCTCAATAGCTTGGTTTACGCCATCTCCGGCGGCGGCCCAGCCGCCTTTCTTGGTTTTTGTATTCGCTTTCCGCAAGATGACGTTAACAAACGGCGTCGACTATTGGATCAGTTGGTGCCATTACTATATGTTATTGGTGCAACTTTAGGCGCCTTAGACTGGCTAAGTCTGACGCACGCAGTGCCTGTATCGAATTCAATCACCGTTCAAACTGAGAACATCTTCAACATTGTATTGTTTGTGATCGGATGGGGCTGCCTTCTTGCCACCTACCTTCAACAGCCCCAACAGCGCCAACGGATAAAGTGGGTCATTGCCGGGCTTATCGTTGGCGGCGCGAGTGCTGCAATCGCCAGTTTCCTGACGCCACGTTTTCCAAACGTAAACTTTTCACAAACGTCATTTCACCCAGATTTCTTGTATGTCCTTACAATGGTCATCCCGCTGACGGTTATTTACGCGATCATGCGCCACCGGGTGATTGACGTCAACTTCGTTATAAGTCGCGCCGTCGCTTACGGTATTCTCACCTCTCTCTGCGTCATTGTATTCGCTCTTATTGATTGGTTTTTTGTGCGCAAACTCGTCGCAACCAATCTTGGCTTGATCGCAGAGATCCTGGTTGCAATTGGACTCGGTTTTTGGCTGAATTCGCTGCATCGAAGAATTGACACGCTGACCGATCGAATATTTTTCAGACGTCGATACCTTGCCGAACTTCAATTAGCCCGAATAGCAAGAGCCCTACCATACGCGACTTCGCAAGCGGCTGTTGACGACTTTCTTGTCACAGACGTAGCTCAAGCACTCGATCTCGCTTCGGCAGCTTGCTTTGTGGAGATGGAAGATGGATCGTTCCGTTTGCGAAAATCGCTTGGTTGGCCCGACGACGCACAAAAAACCCTGGGGCCAAATGACAAGCTCGTCTTGCACCTACAAAGCCTTCGGGAGCCGCTTCGCGTTGCAGAGATCAGATGGTCGATCCATCGCATGCCGACCGATGCGGCGTACCCATCGGTCGCACTTCCCATCAATGTTCGCAACGAACTGGTTGCCTTTACCCTCTACGGAGTCCACCAGAACAACGCTGACCTCGATCCAGACGAAATAAGCATGATCGATAAATTAAGCGTCGCAGCCGGAACAGCATACGATCATTTGGAGGCAGCAGCTATGCGCCAGCGCATCCGAAACTTGGAAGAGGAAGTCCGCTTAGCTAAATCGCCTATGACTGAGACCGCATCAACCAGGCATCAAGCGCACCCTTAAAACGCAATAGCATCACTTGGCTTCGTGCGTTTCAAGTGTTGCATCGCGCTCGCGCCTGAGCAGCTTACGCTTGCGCTCGGCGCCCCAGCGATACCCACCCGTACCACCGGAGCTTGGAACGACTCGGTGACACGGGATGACGATCGCCACCTTGTTCGTCGCACATGCGCGCGCCACAGCGCGAGCGGCAGTCGGCCGTCCAATTGCGGCTGCAATCTGCCCATACGTGCGGGTTTGGCCCGATGGAATTGCCATGAGTGCCTTCCAAACCCCACGGGTAAATGCAGTTCCCTGTACATCGGTCGCCAGGGTCCCAAGCGGCTCACCCTTGTCGATGTGCCGTACAATAGGGGCTACGCTGTCGGCCAGTGCGGTGTCGTCGCGCTGCACAGACGCAGCTGCATACTCTTGGAAAAGAGCGCGCTCCAGCGCTGACGCTGACTGACCGAGCTTGACCGAACAGATGCCGCGATCGGTCGTAGCTACCAGCAATTTTCCTAAAGTGGTGTCGACAATCGTAAACGCAATTGCGGTCCCCTTGCCGCCGCGGCGGTAGTCGGCGGGCGTCATGCCTATAAGTTTTGCACCGCGCTCGTAGAGACGACTGCTCGATCCGTAACCCGCTGAGTAGAGCGCGTTCGTCACTGAAGATCCTTCGCGCAAAAGACCCTTAAGGCGCTCGACCCGGCGCAAGTCGGCGTACGCTTTGGGTGTCATTCCGACTTGTTCTTTGAAGATGCGTGCTAGATGATGTGGGCTCAATGCAAACTGCGAGGCAAGCTCGGAAAGGCGCGGCGAGTCCTCTGACTTTTCGATGTACCGGCAGACTTGCTCGACAACGTTGCCTGAGGGCCTGCCGTCAGGTTGGCATCGTCGGCACGCCCGATAACCTGCTTGTCGTGCATCGACGGGAGTACTGAAGAAGGCGATACGATCCGCTCGCGGGCGTCGCGAGGCGCACGACGGCCGGCAGAAGACACCTGTCGATTTAACGGCGTAGACAAACGATCCATCGGCACGCGGATCGCGCGCCATAACCGCCGCATAGCGCTGGTCACTGTTCATTACTTGCATACTGGTATTTTGCGGCATGGCTTGTTCTGTGTCTATCCGAATTTGGCGGTCAAACCCTCCATGGACGAGATTATCATCTTGGGTCTGGGCGGCATGGGAAGCGCCGCGGCGGCACATCTTGCAGCACGCGGTCGCCACGTGCTGGGACTTGAGCAGTTCACACCTGCGCATGACCGCGGTTCGTCGCACGGACAATCGCGCATCATCCGTCAGGCCTATTGGGAAGACCCAGCGTACGTGCCCCTACTATTGCGGGCATACGAACTGTGGGCTGATCTCGAGAGAGATAGCAATGAACCACTATACTTGCGCACCGGTGGCCTCATGGTGGGCCCACAGGACAGCCATTTGGTTCAAGGATCATTGCGCACCGCTCGCGAGCACGATCTCAAGCACGAACTGCTCGACGCTAAGGAAATAGTTCGCCGCTTTCCTGCGACGGCACCGCGGAAAAATGAGGTCGCACTCTTTGAGCTGCCGGCAGGTATTTTATTCCCAGAGGCTTGCATTAGCGCTCACCTCAAGCGCGCAGCTTTCTTCGGGGCGGATCTTCGCTTTGAGACGGAAGTTACGTTTTGGGAATCGACGAGCAGCGGAGTCAGCGTTACAACGGCAAATGGTGAACGATTTGAAGCTGCTCAGTTAATTCTGTGCGCGGGCGCATGGTTGCGACAAGTTGCTGACGATCTCGACCTTCCCT
>JBPYDX010000186.1:0-7723 GCA_051986115.1 Candidatus Eremiobacteraceae bacterium | reverse complement strand
GCGCGTCGCCGTGAACGAGGTCGGATCTTTGAGATAGGCATGATACCCGTGGGCTTCAAGTTCGAGATCGCGAACGATGTCGGGATGCAACAGGCTGACTACGTACGAGGCTGTGGACACCGTCCAGCCTGCCCAGGGATGATCGCTTACCGCTGCGCCGCCTACGACGTCGCTTCGCTCGAGCACCAGCACTTTTTGTCCGGCCTTCGCGAGATAGGCGGCTGCGACGAGCCCATTGTGGCCCGCGCCGATAATAATAGCGTCGTAGTCCATCGCACCTCGCTTCCGCCTTGGTGACTGCGCTTACCTTGCGCGCCTACAAGCTGGGCCGTAACAACGGGACGAAGCCAAACGTTTGATATGAGACAGACCCAAGACCGGCATTCTCATGCAAGTTTCATAGCCGTCTCAAGTTCCTCTCACTTCGGACACGCTAGAATGGAAGGCATGGAGCAGCGATGAGCGCGCAAATCCAACAGCCCATCGAGTATCGACCCGCGGGCAATCTGGACATCTCAACCGCTCTGCTCGAATATCGTGGCCCTTGGAACGAGCGTCTTGCTGCGCACGTGCTGCGGCGTGCCGGTTTTGGCGGTTCGCCGCAAGATATCGCTGCCGCGACAGCCGCCGGCATGCAGACAACGGTTGCCAAGCTCGTCCATCCGGGCGCAGATCCGCTCCCGCCGTCGCCGTCGGGCGATATCTCGTACGACAACAGCCCTACGGCTAATCTGATGCAGCGCCGCAACGCCGTTATGCTTACGCAGCTGTGGTGGCTCAATCGATGCCTTGCCACTCCGAATCCGCTGCAAGAGCGCATGGTGTACTTTTGGAGCAATCACTTTACGAGCGGCATCGCGCAAAAGGGCATCACGCCCGATATGATGGTGGCGCAATACTCGCTATTTCGCCGCTTCGCGCTTGGCAATTACGCCGAGCTCACGCATGAGGTATCAAAGGATCCGGCGATGTTGCGGTATCTCGACGGCATCGCCAATCGGGCACAACACCCCAACGAAAACTACGCTCGCGAGCTCATGGAGCTCTTTACCATGGGCGTGGGCAACTATACTGAAGAGGACGTGCGCCAAAGCGCTCGCGCATTTACCGGCAACACCGTCGATCGCTTAAGTGGCCAATACATGTTCAATCCGCGCGCTCACGACGATGGCGATAAGACGTTTCTGGGTCGCACAGGGAACTTTGACGGCGACGACATCGTCGACATTATCATGCAACAGCCTGTCACCGCCGGCTTTATGGCGCGCAAATTCTTGCGCGCCTTTGTGTATGACGATCCCGAGCCCGAGCTTATTGAAGCGGTCGCTGACAAGTTCCGCGCGAGCGGGTACAACGTGGCAGTCCTTATGGGCGTGTTGCTGCGATCCAACATTTTTTATTCAGATCGCGCGTACCGCGCGCTGGTCAAAAGTCCAATCGAGCTGTGCATCGGAGCCATGAAAACGCTGGGCGCAACTGCAGTAGGCGTCAGGACGCTGGGCGCGATGGTTTCCATGGGGCAAATCCCGATGCAGCCTCCCAACGTCGCGGGATGGCCTGGCGGAAGTTTGTGGCTGAACACGGGTGCGTATACGGCGCGCAGCAACTACCTCAACCAGCTCGTCTCTTTCAAACCAGCCGCCAACGAAGCCGCTATGACCATGATGGCAGCCGCCGCAAGCATGCCACAGGGAATGAACCCAGAGCTTTTCGTTTCTCCAGTTGGTCAGGTTGCAACGCCACAAAGCTGGGTCGCCGGCGCAACACAAAACGATCCGATTTCCGTTACCGAGCGCGTCATCGATGTTGTCGTGCAAGGCGATGCGACGCTCGAACAACAGCAACACATTTTGCATTACATGGCGACAGACGGCGTCGGCAACCGCGTCGTGCTTAACGGCGAAAATTTTGAAGAAAAGGTCCGAGGCGCCATGAGCCTGGCAATGACGTTACCTTCGTACCAGTTGTCCTAAAGAAACGGAGTTCGGCAATGGCATCTCGCAGGCAATTCATCCAACAAAGCGTCGGAGCGTTTGCTGGCCTGTTAGCGGTCGATTCGATCTTCGGACGCGCCGCGCGCGCAGCAAGCGCCGTGACAGCACCTGGATCGTCGGCCCTGCGAACGCTGGTCGTGGTCAATCTTCAAGGCGGCAACGACGGCCTCAACACGCTCGTGCCTTACGGCGATCCAAATTACTATCGAGTGCGCCCGACGATCAACATTCCGCAAGGCGATGTCTTGCGCATCGACAGCAGCATCGGCCTCCACCCCAAGCTCAACGGGATTAAATCACTCTACGATCAGCAACGCGTGGCCATCTTGCAAGGCGTTCATTATCCAAATCCAAACTTGTCACACTTCCGTTCAACCGAGATTTGGCAGACAGCCGCGCCCGAGCAGATCATCGACACCGGCTGGGCAGGACGATATCTCGATGACGCCGGTTTGCCAAAGAGCAATCTTTTCAAAGGGCTGGCTATTGGCCCGATTCTGCCCAAGATGATGGTGGCGGATCAAACCGACGTTCCGACAGTGCAAAATCTACGTGGCTATGGCTTCCATGGCAGGCGCGATGAGCAAGCACTGGCAGACGAGATTCTCAACGGTGACGGCACCAAGTATCCATTCCAAAGCCCGTATTTGCAACTTGTTCAAGAAGTCGAGCACGATGCCAATGCAAGCACGACAGAGCTGCCGCACCTCATCGCGGGCTACAAGCCCGCTATTGAATATCCCCAAACACCGTTTGCGCAAGGTTTGAATCTCGCCGCGGCAGTGATCGGTTCGGATGTCGGCACGAAGGTAATCTACATTAGCCTCGGCTCGTTTGATACGCACACAGGTCAACGCGGAACCCAAGACCGCCTGCTAGCGCAGTTCGGTGACGGCCTGAAGGCTTTTTACGATGACCTGGCTGCGCATAGGCTCGATGGCCAAGTGCTTACCATGACATTTTCGGAGTTCGGGCGTCGCGTCGAAGAAAACGCCAACCGCGGCACCGATCACGGAACTGCCGCGCCCATGTTCCTTGTAGGAGGATCGGTTAAAGGCGGCGTTTACGGCGATCATCCCAGCCTCACCGACCTCGACTTTGGCAATCTTAAATGGCACACTGACTTTCGTTGCGTCTATGCCACCGTGCTTGAAAATTGGTTAGGCGTACCGCCGACGCCGGTGCTGGGCGCCAGCTTTGATACCTTGAATTTTGTTTAACGCAGCGCAGACTGTGACGGGGACCGAAGGAGAAACGACTATAATGGAACGCAGGCAATTCCTCACGGCCGCCGCCGGTCTTGCCATCGCTATTACTGCCGCACGCGCAGCGCTGGGCGACACCGTATCGGTCACCGACCCCACGAGCGCTCAGCCGATGCCGGGCCAATCGGGCAACCCATGCATGCCCTTACAACACCAGCATTTCGCTGGGCCGCGACCGCGACCAACGGGCACACCAAATCCCGCTCGAATCCTGGAAAGCGCCGAGCGACGCCTCAGTCGCATCATCGAAGCGCTGCAACGCGATCAAGACGATTACTCGGGGCACAAAGAAAGCGCCATCGGTTACATGCAGCAGGCCCAAAGCCAATTGCAAGAAGCGTTGCAATCAATTGGCGGCGTGCAAAGCACGATTCACTCGTAAATAAAAAGCCCGCGACCTCGGTCGCGGGCCCAACCTTCACAGCGAGACTGCCCTGTTAGTCTGAATCCAAATCTGCTTCGGTCGAAACTTGGCGGAGCGGATTGTTCGGGCAGCGCCGGCAAGCATACGATGCGAGGTGGCGGAACACCGGGCGGCTGACTTCACGTCTGGCGGTTAGCCGAAAGCGGGTGTACGCGTCGTCGAATGCGGACTCAATGCGTGCGCCATCGAAGAGGTCGCGGGTGAAGTGCTCGCAGCACGCTTGGCACATTTTGTCGGTTTTGAAGAGCGGGCAGCGGATCCCGGTCTCAGCATGCTCGCCGAAACGGTTCCAGGCATCGGCATCGGGCTCGACGGCGCCGTTGAGCAGCTTTTCCAAAAAAGTTTCGATTGAGTCTTGCATGGTCATACGACTAGACATGCAGTGATTTTGTGTCGCGGTCAGAAAATTGACCGGTGTGCAAGAGGACACGTTTGTCGTCGGCCAACTGGCTGGACCAGGCACGTACGTGTGCGAAAGCTGCGGAAAGCGGACCGAAGAGTACGCGCTATCGCACGAAATCGAACCATGCGTCTGTGGTGGTGTAACATTTCGCCGCGTCGACTAATCAAAGCAGATTTTATCTGAGGCTTTGTGCTGGACCGTCCGGGTATGACGGAGATCACATTTCGTAGCGGGGGCAGCGGGCCGCCGTGCTTGCTGCTGCATGCGTTCCCACTCAACGCCGCTATGTGGAGCGGCCAGATCGAGACTCTCAGAGATGCCGCGACGTTCTATGCTGCGGATCTACCCGGGTTTGGCCAGTCCCCCTCATCTGTCGACAGCGCCCCAGACCTTGATAATATGGCGATGCTCATCTACCGGCAGATCCAGGCAACGGGTGTCAAGCGCGCGGTTGTCGTTGGAAACTCTCTGGGCGGCTATCTCGCGTTCTCGCTGCTACGACTTGCGCCGGCTTTCGTGCGAGCGCTCGCATTAATCAACACCAAGGCGAGCGCCGATGACGACGAAGCAAAAAAGCGGCGCTTTGCAGTCGCGCAGCGCGTGGAACGAGAGGGTTGTCGTTTCTTAATTGACGACTGGCCCGCGGGAGCGCTCTCGCCTGTGACAATGAACACCAAAGCAGACATCGTTCGGGATGTACAATCAATGGCCGCAAAGGCGACACCAAAGGGCGTGATCTGGGCACAGCGGGCTATGGCCGCGCGTCCTGATTCGACACCGTTGCTCGGTGCAATTGATGTGCCTACGATTGTGATACACGGCCTAGATGACACGATCGTTCCTCCGGCCCAAGCACAATCGATGGCGCGGGCTATCCCCGACGCGACCTTCGTGGGGGTTGCGCAAGCGGCTCACTTGCCAAGCCTGGAACAACCCGCCGCAGTTAATGAAGCGTTGCGTAGCTTCTTAAACCAGATTGTTTAAGAGCCCAGTTTCCTTCCAGCCTTGAATTCCCACGGTGCCGCCTCTTCGCAGGCAAACCGCTTCCAACCGGTAAGCTTCTTCTTCCCGTACTTTGCAAGAATAAAGACACCGGCACCGGCCTTGCTCTCTCCAAATCCCGGAAGCGCTTTCAAACGACCGTAAAGCTCCTCAGCATCGTTGACATTCCTCCACAGATTTGCTCCATCGTCGCCGTAATCGCGCGCGATCACAGCACAAAGTGAGCGAACGCGTTTCGCCATCATGCCAGGATAGCGATGCAACGCGGGGGTGCGTCGAAAGGCCGCGTCGAGCTTTGCAGACGGAAGCGAGGCGATTTTCTTGGCATCCAGCGTGCCGATCCGCTCGCGCAGATAGTAGGGACCACTCATCGCCTTTTCGGTGCGTACTTGCTGGTCGAGGCACAAGCCAATAAGCAGCGCCGTACCGCTTTGAGCAAGCAGCTCGTTGATCTCCGGAACGGCCGTAAACGGGTACGCTTTCACATGGCTTTCAGGCCCGCACCATACAGTGGACTTTATGGTCGCGAAGCGTGTGTTTTGGGCTGCTATCGGAGCTGGATTGATGTGGGGTTGCACGCCGGGTGCGCAGTCCGTTCCAACCGCGAGCACCTCGAATGTGACCGCCGCCATGCTGGTACACGAAAGCCTTCTTCTCTACGGCCAAACGGGCAGCCAGTTCGGCACCGTCGGCGGTTTTAGCCCAGCGCTGGTTGTCGTTGCGCACGGTACGCCCATTCAATTCCACAACGAAGATTCTTTCAACCACACTGCAAGTGGCATCAACGCAGCAAGTTTTCCCGGCGGCAATCCGATTCCGTTTAGCGCGCAAAAACAAAGCGGCAGTGATGTCAGCCAAGTAGGTTGGTCTTCGGGTCTGCTCACCGCCGATGCATTTTCAACGTTGTTTGGAACCTCGCAAGTGGGCACGTACTTATTCGGATGTCAAATTCACTATCCGCTGATGCGAGGTGTCATCATTGTTCAGTAGATGGTGTACGCGGCTGGTTACAATGGTGATCCTCGCGGGTGGTGTGCTGCTTGCATCCCTCGCGCCTGCAACTGCGAACCCGATCTTTGCCGAGCGCTATGGTTTTTCGTGCGCGACGTGTCACACCGCGGTGCCCGATCTCAACGCGTTCGGCAACGCGTTTCGGCGCGCAGGGTTTCAACTGCCCAAGCTGCCACGCCACAAAGAATTCCCGCTCGTGCTGCGCTTTCAAGAGACCTACATGAAAGATTTGCCGCCATCACAAGATCGCCGGTTCAACGCGTTGGCAATTCTCGTTTCGACTGCAAACTTCGGTCCTAATGGTTCGTGGTCGTACTACGGGCGGTATTTCTTCGGGAGCCAAGGGGCACCAGGGAGTCTCTATTACGCCTACGTGCAACACGTGTCGCCCGCGACCGGTGTTTTTGAGCGCGGCGGCTTATTCAATTTTGACCTCATTCAAAACCCGACCCAACGCCTTGATACGATCACGCCGCAGCCGGCATACACATACACCGTTGGTCACAACGAAGCCAACTTTGCCACGCCGCGCTGGGGTGGCGAATTTGGACAGCGCAACGATAAATTGGATGCCGAAGTTGCCCTCTCGTTTGCAGAATATCAAGGAGCCGCATACGGCGCACCGACCCCACCCAGCGACTTAGTTCAAACGTTTGCCTTCCCCGAAATCTTCGCATCCGCAACCTTCACGTTGCCTGACAACTTTCACATCGGCGGCCTTCGTCTTAACGGACTGCGAAATTTCCTGTCTTCGTCCAACGGTTCGACGTATTCGGACCACTATTATCGCGACGGCCTTCAAGGTGAGTGGTCAAGTACTCGCTTCGATCTGGCTGCGCAGCAGATTTGGGGGTATGACACTGATGCTGACGGGTTGGGCCACGGCGCGGCATCAAGCGGAGGATTTGTCACATTTAAATACCGGCCAACACCGCATTCGTATATTGGCGTGCGCTACGATGCGGCGGCGAATCCGTTTGCTACACGAGATTGGGATTTTTATGGCGTTTTCGCACCAACTGTTCATTCGCGCCTTGTCCTTGAGTACGTTCAACCCATAAATCAACCAAGCGCCCAATCCCAGCTGAACGCGCAGGTTCTATTCGCGTTGCCATGGCCCGAGTGGGTAAATGGAGTACATGGAAACCACTAAGTGCCCAAGTGAACTAGACAAGGTAGTTCACGACCCTCGAAAGAAGGGCGAGCAATCGTGCGTGCGCGTCGCGCACGGTGGAACCGTTTTCTTCTATACATTATTAATGCGAAGGGGACCGACGCGTCGCGCAGCTTGTCTGTAGACGCGCACAAAACCGAACGAAGCGACAATCCCTATGGTACGGATCAACCGCGCATGGGGGCTTTGGGTTTTGTGCGCGCATCGCAACCTGTGCGTTATCATGCTGCGGCGAGCCGCAATTATCCAGGCATTGCTCGAGCCGGGCTTTCACTGCTTTGGAGTTCTGCGAGGTAGCTGATTATGTCGCGCACCGATCTCGATCGACAGCACGTTGCCGACGTCAACGGAAAGCATCAGTCGCCCAACGGCATACCGGCCCGTAAGGCCGACCATATCCGGATCAACCTCGAGGAGGATGTCGCCGGCAAGGGCATAGAGAGCGGCCTC
>JBPYDX010000185.1:0-3377 GCA_051986115.1 Candidatus Eremiobacteraceae bacterium | reverse complement strand
CGGCGCTACCAGCGTGAACGAAAATCTCTTTTGCTTCAGAGCAGTGCTACCTTTGTCTCAGAGAATACATTAGCCAAATTTATCTAACGTTATATGAGTTATAGCATTGTTGCGCTGCAAAATTTAGTTAATAAATCGGAGTTTACAAACACGAGGTTAGCGCACGAAACGAGACAATTTATCAAAAATCCAGGGCGGACGGCAAGGTCACCTAAGATGGCCCGGCGGTTTTGATCATGCCAACAGAGCCTCAGGAAGCCCAGACGGAGACAGCGCGCGAACAGCAGCCTGTGGCTATCGCAACGGCATGGATTGTTTGGCGCGCAGTTACGCACGGTGTTGGGGTGCACCGCTTCCAGGGGTTGCGATTGATGCACTGGGCACCTTTGTTGCGAGTGCATCGTTCGCTATTGGATTTGCCATGCCCGATGCTTATGCGGCTCTCACGATACTTTGCGGCGCCCTTTTGTTCGCCTATGCGGACCGAATGTCAGAACGGGTGACGCTCGCCGCAATCTTGGCTGCATCGGTGTTATTCCACACAACCCAGCTAGTCGTGGCGGTCGTGCTCATTTTGTTCTGGCGTCGGCGCCACTCATTTTCTTTCGTTTTGCGAACCGACGACTAAGGTGGCGAGCGCTAATAACGGCAGCTTGCGCGCTAGGTGTGGCAGTTACCTCACAGTTTGCTTTTGATGCGGTTGCGCATTAGTGCCGGTGCAAGCCCGACGCGGCACGCCGCTCTTGACAGCGCGGAAGCGTGGATGGATCCGGGCGTGGTGTTCAGCGATCCGGCTTAGAGCAGGACTGACCTGTTCGACGTCGCGCTGTTCTTGCGTTTATGTATCGCAAATCTTGGGAGCTGCGTCTCAGCTTTTTCCCAGGTATGGATCGCTTCCAGCATCGCAACTCGGGAATGCCTATCAGCGCGCCATTGTCTTAACCTCTCTTATCCTCATTGGTCTCGTTAGTAATGCGATAATTTGCGGCGTACAGAAGCCGTGCGACGCCAGCCCCGCGCTGACTTAGCCGTGGCCGTCGATTGGGTTTCTGTGGCTGCTTGGGGGCACGCAACCCCCTGAGGCAGGGGAACACAATCCGTTCAAATCCGGCGTTCACACCATGGCCGCCTCGGGGGCGGCCGAGACCTAGCCTGACGCGCCTACAGTGGCATACGCCGGGACGGCGGGTACGGGTCCTCCATTTGATCCGGGATCCAAGCGCCCGAGACGCCGCCACAACACCGCATCAAGAGCGCATAGGGAACAGAAATTGTCGTCGACGCAGAAACCACCGCCCCAGGCGCTCCATGAAAAGATAAAGAACGGGTGTCGTATACAGGGTCATCAGCTGACTGACAATCAGGCCCCCTACGATTGCCAGGCCCAGAGGCTTACGGATTTCACCACCGCTGCCAAAGCTGACCGCTAATGGCAGTGCGCCAAGAAGCGCGGCCGCGGTTGTCATCAAGATCGGGCGAAAACGACGCAGACAGCCTCCAACTATCGCATCGAGCGGAGCCAAATTTTCCGACCGCTTCGCCTCGATCGCGACATCGACCATCATGATGGCGTTTTTCATAACGATTCCAATTAGTAAAATGATGCCTATCATCCCAATCACGTTAAACTCTGCGTGGAACATCATGAGGGCGAGTAACGCCCCGTTGCCCGCCGATGGTAATGTTGAAAGAATAGTGATCGGATGGATATAGCTCTCATATAAGATGCCCAATAGGATATAGACCGCAGCGATAGCTGCCGCGATGAACATAGACTCCTTGCTGAGCGATTCTTGGAACAACTGCGCGTTACCGGCAAGTACGCCGTGTATCGACGCCGGCAGGTGTATGCGCGCGGTCGCGCTATTGATCTCGTCCAAGGCCTGACCGAGGGAAGTCCCGGGCCGCAAGTTAAACGAAATGGTGCAGGCGACAAACAATCCTTGGTGATTGACGAAAAGTGGCGCATGCATTGGTCTAAAACTGCTCACTGCGGCGAGCGGTATCATGGTCTCGGGCATGGTGCTCACGGCGGCGCCGGCGGATGTGACGCCTTTGCCGGCATTGGCGATCGCATTAGCAAACGTATTGCGCGCTGAGTTGTAATTAGCAGCTGACCACGGCGAGGTGTTAGGGGTCGTCACGCGATGTCTGGAGAGAGCGGAAAAAGTGATTGAAGTCTGAGAGAGTGTAGAGTTGGCGCCCGTCACGGTGCCGGCCATTGCGTTTGATATCGCCGTCCCAGATGGCGGTGCGCCCGACGTGGATATGTAGACATCGCGGAGCGACGTGGGATATTGCGCATAGCGCGGATCGATCTCCATAACGACATGGTACTGGTTGATGGCGCTGTAGATGACCGAAACCTGTCGTTGTCCGAATGCGTCGTACAGGGTGTTGTCTATTTGCTGCGGCGTGATCCCGAGACGCGCGGTCGCATCGCGATCAATGTCTAGAAAGGTCTCAAGTCCCTTTTGTTGTTGATCGGAGTTCACGTCCGACAGCGCCGAATTGTGCTCAAGTGCCTCGACGAGTTTAGGCGCCCAGATATAAAGTATTTCGGCGTCGTCGGAGAGCAACGTGTATTGGTACGTGGCGTTACTGTGTCGGCCCCCAAAGTAAAAATGTTGAGCGGGGACCAAGAAAGAGCGGCCGCCAGGAACTTGCCCGAGCTGAGGCTGCAACCGCTCGACTACCTCATCAATCGTGGGGCGTTTCGGTCGGGGCTTAAGTGCAATGAAAAGGGTGGGTGTGTTGCTCGATCCGCCCCAGCCAGTACCTGCACCGGTGAAGCCAACCACGCTCTCCACCGCCGGATCGTGCTGCACGATGCCCATCGCCTGCTGCAGCTTTTTGTTCATGGACTGAAAGGAAACGCTTTGATCGGCTTGAATCCAACCAAACAAGCGCCCGATATCTTGTTGTGGAAGGAAGCCCTTAGGCAAAATCACGTACAGCCCTACATTGAGGCAAGTTACGCCGAGTAAAATTAGTAGGACCAGATTTCGATGATCCAGCGCGTACGTCAGTGAACGCGCATAGCCTCGTCTTATTCGGTCAAAGAAGACCGCATCGCCATGCGGCTCCTCCCGTCTTTGTAGAATGAGCCCGCATAGCATCGGCGTAGTCGTGAGCGAAACCACAAGCGAGACGACGATCGCAATTGACAGCGTGACGCTGAACTCGCGAAATAGCCGGCCAAGAATACCGCCCATCAATAGAACCGGTATGAAAACCACAATTAGGGAGAGGCTGATCGATAGCACGGTGAACCCGACTTCACGTGTTCCGTGAAACGCTGCCTCCTTTCGAGGGATTCCTTTATCGATATGCCGCGAAACATTTTCCAACACCACGATCGCATCGTCTACAACGAA
>JBPYDX010000184.1:0-3723 GCA_051986115.1 Candidatus Eremiobacteraceae bacterium | reverse complement strand
GGGTTGAGCAAAAGGTGCGCAGTTCGTTGAAAGGAGGGGAGCGCCTCTTTGCTCACGTGCTCCGTATGGACGATGACTGGCGTTTTTTCGAGCAATGCACTCGCTCTACCCCAGGTCGCACCGACGTGTCCATGTGTATGCACGATGTCCGTACGGACTTCGCGAATGACCCGTCGCACCTCGTTGAGATACCGCCATCGTGGGGTACCGCTCCGCTGAATGCAATAAACTCTACCAGCCCAAGATGCCGCTTCTTCAGGGGTTAACCGGCTGTCGCCGTAGGCGCACAGGACCCGAGCATCGATGCCGCGTTGCACTAAACCCGGAACGAGTTCGCGTACAAATGTTTCCGCACCGCCGCCGCGGAGAAACTGTGTTATGTGGAGCACCCTAGGTCTTTGGCGAGCTCCCGCTTTCCTAGACTCATCTTGGCGCGATTCAATTTGGGATCTCACTCTTGCTTGATCTCTTTCGTATGGTAGCAACTCGGGCTCGAGTGATTGTACTTCCAGCTCGCGGACGCCCTTTCGCCGATCGCGACAGCGACCAAGCGTACTCCCGGTCGACGGACTTCTAGCATCGCGACCGCGAATACCCACGTCCCTGCGGTCCCGCTACGAGATTTGAGGGCTTTCTGACTAGTAGGGACGCCCGAAATGCCTTCAGGGAAGCCTCACCATTCAAGACAAGTCTACGTCAGTACCGATAACCTGCTCTGTTACTGAACTTCTTAGATTATGAGGCTTTGGAAGAATTTGGACCAAGCGCCATCTATAACGACGGCCAATGCGACTGAGGACACATTTTCCAAAGCGCAGCCGAAGCGAGCCCCAGACCGCTACACCAAGGAGTGGGTTGCGGCCCTGGTGGTGGGTGACATCGCAATGTTCGCGCTCGCATTTGGAATCGCTATCTGGGTTGTCTTTCACTCCTGGATTCCGAAACCGGCGCATGCAGGCGTGTTTGTTTCAACAGCCGTCAGCATAGTGCTGTGGCTGTACATCTTCGAGCGCTTTGGGCTCTATGAACGATCGATCGCTTTTTCCGCCCGCGACGAATTTTACTACACCGTGGCCGCGTTGTGTCTCGGCGTGGTACCCCAGCTCATCCTCTTTACTCTTGTTCCTTCCATCTCCACTTCGCGGCTCGTAATCCTCATCGCCCTGGGCGCATCGATTGTATTGGTCGGTGGTGAACGAGGCATCATGCATCAGGTGCGCAAGGTCGTGGATCACAGGAGGCCGCAACGCATAGCGATCGTCGGTAGCCCAGAGCGCATTGAAGCCGTCGTCGAAGCGCTTAACGTCGTGGACGGCACGCAACTGCTCAAGCTGGAAGTCAACGACCTCGACGGCACGTTTGAGTCCATCAAACTCAAAGAGCGCGACGAACTCTGCCATGCTTTGGATTCCCTTTTTTGGTTTCGACGCGCGAGAGAGTGGGGCTGCAATACTCTCATTTTTACTGAAGTGCCGCCTGCCCACCTCATGCCCCACACTTTGGAAACGTGCGCGCGCGAACGCATCAAGGTTGCTATGGCCCCGCCCCGAGTTCGAACCCAGTCGTATAAGCTTGCCCTCGAGGTTGACGGACACCAAGCTCTGATCGTCCCAACGCAGCTCGGAGCCTGCACACCGGGCGCCCGTCTGGTCAAGCGAATATTCGATCTATGCGTTGGCTCGGTCGTTCTGATCCCAGCGCTCCCGATCATGGGCATCGCCGCGCTCGCCATTCTGCTCGAGTCTGGCAGGCCGGTGTTGTACCGCCAAGAGCGCGTCGGCAGACATGGCAAGGTATTCGAGCTACTGAAATTGCGATCGATGCCGGTTGGCTCGGAGGACCAGACCGGGCCGACGTGGACGGTCCCCGGCGACAAACGGGCCACCAAGGTCGGCAGTTTCTTACGCCGTACGAGCATCGATGAGCTGCCGCAGCTCTTCAACGTGATGAGCGGCCAGATGTCTTTAGTAGGGCCGAGGCCGGAACGTCCGATGTTTGTCGAACGTTTTCGCGAGTTCTTGCCACGGTTCGATGAACGCCACCTGGTTCGCCCGGGCATTACCGGCTGGTCGCACGTTCAGATGAAGCGTAATTCTCCGATCTCGGACATCGGAGAAAGACTAAGTCACGATCTCTATTATATCGAGAACTACTCGCTACTCATGGACGCGTCCATCATACTGAAGACTGCAGCAGAAGTTCTCTTTCAACGAGCTAACTGATAGCGAAGTTGATCTACTGCGACGAGTCGCGCTGGTGGGCTAAGCGCGGCGTTCGATGACGCCAGGCGTAAACGTGCTCCACACCATCGCGTAGTAGCTGAATCATCTGAAACCGCGACTTCATTAGTCTCGAATATAGCAATGGAGTCACGCCGTACTGTTCCTTATACTTGCCGCCTCCCCACGAGAGTTTTTCCACCCCCTGCTTTTTCCAGTAGCGCATAGCGTACCAATGGAGAGCCTGGTTGGGCCTCAGGTGCTGATAGGCTCTTAGCATCGCGTTGCCCCAGAAGAACGCGAGCTTGTTCATGCCAAGCCATAATCCCGTGGCGATACAGGTACCGGAAGGGTCGCGTGCGCGCAACAATAGCAGGCGCCCTGTCGGGAACAAATGCTGGATGAGCTTTTCGATGCGTTCACGGTCAAAGGCGGGCACCAGCGATTGACGCGCGAATACCTCAACGGTCTGCGTGAAGTAGTCGCCGGCGAACCCAAGGTCGCTAGCTTCTTCGATGACGACGCCGCATCGCAGCGCTTTGCGAGTGTTGCTACGATGTGAGGGGGCCATGCGCGCGAATATCTCTTCCTCTGTTTGGGTCAGGTCAGACTCGTACCAATCTTCCTCCTGCGATCGAAACCCCGCACCGAGGCCAAGCTCTCGCGGCAAATATCTGTCACAAATCTCCATGTGGTAGCAGCCAAGGTCCCGAAATGCAAAAGTTTTCAACGCTTCCAGGGCGTCTGCCCGAGACGTACCCGGAAACATGTTGAACCCCATATACGGGGTTCCCCAACCGGGGAACGGGCTGCCGAGTATTTTTACGCCAAGACGTTTGACCACAAGACCGGTGAAGTAGCCTGCCACGCTACCGTTGTTCACGAGTCTTGCGACGACGGGCGTCGCCTTTTGCGAGTCCGCGACAAAATCAACCCATTCTCGAGTTTGAAATATGTGCCGATCCTCGAACCGATCAAGCTCGTCCCACTGAACCTGCAATGGTTCCAAAAGCTCGATCTTCATGAGACCTGCTCGGATCTGCGAGCCCAGCGTTGGCTTAAGGCGCTGATACCGCTGCGCAGGTGTTCTTTGGCCCAGCGCGCTTCCAAGGCGGTTCGTTCACCCCCTGACAGTTGATGAACGCCTCTCAGGGCGGCGATGTGGTCCAACAGCCGAGCAACCGGCACGTACCAGCCCCGTCGATTGCTCAAATCGCTCAGAACAGCGAGCACATCCGGCCTCACACTGCCTTGTTCTACAAACCCGGATGCGATATGAGTGTATAAGATACATGCGCCACCCGACGCCTCGAGCCTATCTACGTTCTCTCGGGTAAGCAGGCGCACAAACTTGCCGACATCAGCCGCATTGCTGCCAGAAAACCAAGCGTTGACAAAAGGACGCCGCGCGTCGTGGTATGGCATCCACGGATCGATGTTCGTGGTCACAATATCTTCAAAGTGAAAATCCCGCACGTACGATATCTCCTTCGAGCAAACATCT
>JBPYDX010000183.1:0-9077 GCA_051986115.1 Candidatus Eremiobacteraceae bacterium | reverse complement strand
CTCGCTGTCGAGAATCAAATTCATCGACATAATGGGGATGCCGCTTAGCGTTGAGGGCGGGTGTGGTTTCCCATCTGCACCTTGATATGGACGCGCGCTGACGCCGAACAAGCGCGCCATGCTGGGGCCTGTGATATCTGCGTCGAGGATCCCCACGCTGTAACCGCGTTTGCGTAAGGCGACAGCCAGCAATGCGGTAACAAGCGATTTGCCGACGCCGCCTTTTCCGGACATAATCGCAACAACATGCTCGATGCCTGGTTTGCGCTGGCGCTCGGGTGGCGGCGTTTTTGCTTGTTGCCGTGGCCGCGGCGGTGGTACGGTGCCGTCAGCGATAAAACGTTCGAGATCTGCAATCAACGCCGCAAGGTCGAGGTGATGGACGCTTGCGCCTTGACGAATTGTTTCGTGCGTTGAGACGTGACAACCGGCGCACGGCAGTCCGTGTGCACCAAAGACTCGCTCTGCTCCGGGATACTTGTCGACGACTTCTCTGATGGTGACGTCAGGGGACATTGGAGTGCTCATACCTTGCTGACTCGATATTCGTCACGAAGGACCGAAAATACCGCTCGCGAAGCCGCTGGACTATGAGCATACGCTTGTTTTTGCTTGTGGCGCTTGCCATTGCTGCACTTTTTTTTATCGGGATTTGGGCCGTTGGGATCCGCCGGCAAGGCAAATTTGCCTGGCCGAATCTGCTCGAGCTTTTTATCGGTTTCATCACCAACTTTTTTGATACACTCGGCATCGGCTCGTTTGCCCCAACTACTTCGATGTTCAAATTCTGGCGCTTGGTTCCCGATGAGCAGATTCCCGGCACGTTAAACGTCGGCCACACTCCGCCAACTATTCTCGAAGCGTTGATTTTTATCGCGATTGTCAACGTCGAACCGGTGACACTGATCTCATTGATCGTTGCCTCTATCATTGGCGCGTGGCTTGGCGCCAGCGTCGTCGCGCGCTGGCCTCGGCGCTATGTTCAGATCGGAATGGGCGGAACGCTGCTGGTAGCTGCCGGCCTTTTTCTTTTGAAAATTTTTAACGTTCTTCAAGGGGGCGGTGATGCGTTGGGACTTTCCGGCCCCTCATTTTGGTTTGCGCTTGTAGCGCTCTTCTGTCTCGGAGCATTGATGACAATCGGTCTTGGGCTCTATGCGCCGGCCATGATTCTCGTCGGCCTCCTCGGCATGAACCCGAAAGCAGCCTTTCCGATCATGATGGGGTCGTGTGCTTTTCTCATGCCGGTGGCAAGTGATCGCTTCATTCGATTTGACTCGTACTCGTTACGCGCGGCTTTAGGCCTGAGCATTGGCGGTCTTCCCGCCGTTGCCATCGCAGCGTACATCGTCCATTCTTTACCCATTACATACGTGCGCTGGCTGGTGGTTGTTGTCGTGCTCTACGCCGCCATTACGATGCTGCGTTCAGCCCGCACCGAACAAGCTCGAGCCGCCGCTTCGGTAGCCCATTAGCGCGTAGGAGATGGCGAGGGCGCGCCTGGCAGAAGCTTCATCGCGTAGTCGTTATCTGGGGCGCCGTATGCAATCCATACAGCGTGGGTCGTCGGATCGACGGTTACGGAATGCGTGCGCCGCGGCACGGTAATGTCAGCAACGTGCTCCGCTCCACCGGCGGTTTCCTGAACGACCGACAATACCCCCAAGCCGCTTGCACAATACACGCGGCGCAAACCTGGGTCAAATGCGATTTGATCCACGTTAGGAGAAATATCGACGCTGGTGATTACCGCGCCAGATGTTGCGTCAACAACCGCTAGCTTTCCATTGGCTCCGGCGCTAAAAAGCCGATGCGTTGCGCTGTCGACGGCCAGCCCGTGCGGTGACGTCGCCGGAGCGATTGGCCATGTTGCGACAACTCGGTTGGTATTCGGATCGATGACAGCGATGCTATTCGTCGACTCGACATTTTGGTAAACACGGTCTGTTGCTGGATCGTAAACAATGTATTCTAAGTCGCCCCCGATCGGTATAGTCGTATAGACTTTGTTGGTTCTTGCGGCGATCACGACGACGCTATTGTCCCCACGGTCGGCATAGAGCATACCGTTCTTTGGATTAAAGGCTATGGCATCAATCGGGCCGCCGGCGGGTATCTGATCGTCCTTTACCATGAACTTGCGATTAACAACGATGACTGCAGGTGGCCGGCTGGTCCCTACAAAGTATTTTCCATCTTTAACGTCAAGCGCCACTCCGTGACCCTCGCCGACAGCTTCCTGACGCAGCACCTCACTGTTGTTGACGTCGACGACATCAAATGTTCGGCTCCCGGTGTGCGCCGCTAGCATCCTGCGCAGCTGGTCATCAAAGTTCAGGTAGTCAAAAGATCCAGGCGCACGCTGCAAGAGTACCGGTTGCTGCGCTGTGAGGGCGGCAGGCGCATCTGCGCCGCTGATCGTGCGAACCACGCCGAGAGCAAGTGCTGCGATGCCACAAACAATCAACAATAAGCGCTTCATAACCTCAGGTTACCTCTTCGCGGCGACGCCGAGGCCATCGCCGATCGGCACGATCGTTGCATTGAGATCGGGGTGATGCAGAAACTCGTGGTTGAATCTGCGAATCGCTTTAGTCGTTTCTGGATCGGATGCCGTTGGCACTTGGGACGCCGCGTGACCCCACAACAAATTGTCGGCGACGAGCACCCCTGCTTTTTTCAGTAAAGGGACGCACAGCTTAAGATAGTCGGGATATTGCTCTTTTAACGCGTCGATAAAGATTAAGTCGAAGCGACCGTGTGAAAACGTCGGGAGGACGTCGAGCGCAGGTTTATTGATGATGTCGATGCGATCGGCGACGCCCGCCCTGTTAAAATATTCCTCAGCCAGGTCAGTGCGCTTTTGGTCGGGATCAATTGTGATGAGGCGGCCCTGTTGGGTTTGAGCGCGCGCCATCCACAGTGCCGAATGTCCGTGGGCGGTTCCTATCTCGAGAATGTCGTTTGCTTGGAGCGCAGTGACCAGCACCGAGAGGAACCGCCCAGTCTCACGATCGACGATAGGGACGCCTTCGCTGCGGCCTCGTTGCTCGAGGGCTGACAGCACCTCACCCACGGGTTGATGCGCGCGCTCCAAGTAATCCAAATCGCGTTCGTAGGCTGAGTCAGTCCCGCTCTCACTGGCGGTTGCGGCTTTGGTGAGCTGCTCAAGCAAGTCGCCTGCTTTGCGCGCTGACTGCGCGATTGTTTCAAAGGCGGTGCGTGCCTCGGAGTCGCCGTTTTGGCGTTTGGCTCGCACGTCTGCAATGGCCAGCATCGTGCCAAGGGATCCATTGAGGTCGTGCGCATAGGTGCGGACATCAGGTCTCACGGTAGTGTGCTCCTCGATTGTACGTCGATACGATTTGACGTATCTAAAGGAAAGAAAGCTGGTCGCGATCCTCGCCGGCGGCAGTTCGCGCTTCCGCCGGCACAAGGTCGCCAAAGCGGGCAACAAAATCTGCAACGCGCCGCAGTAAGTAGTCCCGATCCTCGTCTTGGCTGTAATCGTCGATAAGCGCGAGCTCACCGCCGACTCGTTGGTAGACGCGCACTTTGTCGCCTACGGTCAGTCCCCTTTCTGAAAGCGCGTTCGCTAACCGGCGGTTTGCCGGGGAATGAAAAGTCTTGGACGTGATGGACTCACGGCGCGAGAATTCGTCGACAGTGAGCTTACGTTCTTGAATCTTGTCGACCGTTTCGCGTATGAGCTCGGCGATTTCTCCCGCCCTTCCTTCGATCAGAGATGCGGCGATATTGTGAACCAATGTACGCCCAAAAAGCTCATCTCGGCTGGAACGCAACGCAGAGCCGCGCATGACGAGCTCACCTGATGCGCGTTTGAGGACATAATTCTTTGCCTTCAGCGACAGCATCGCGGGAAAACGCTCCTCGGGAACAAGATTAAGTTGCTCGCCTAAAGTGGCCGCCACCGATGCGACCGTGGTTTCGGGTGCGCCATTTGGAGCCACGAAGTAGGCGCCATCAGTATCGGCCTCGATAACTGTGCAGCCTCGATCGCGCAACCCGGTAACGATCTGGTTCATGATTTCTCGACCGGCCTCGGTAACGCGGCCGGCTGCGACTGGGTCGTTGAAATGCAGACCTGTCGTTCCGAGGAAGCCAAAAAAAGAATTGATGAGGATTTTGAACGCATTCTGCAAGGCGTCGGCGGCAAGGTTGTCTTCGCGCCGGCCGTCACTTAGCGCGTGCTCGGCATCTCGCTTCACGTTGATGCGCATCTCCCGCAAGCCGGAGAGCATGGGCAAGAAGACTTTCAGGTCATCATCCCATGGCGAGATACCGCGGGCAAGCATAAGCGACGGATACAAACTCTCGACATCGCATTTCATCACATCGTAGAAGACGCCCATTAAGAAGGCCTCGCTAAATGCTCCTTCGATCGCTGCCATTGGACGAGGGCGCGGGATGGACCAGCGTGCGCGCAGATACGCTCGAACCATGAGCCGTTCGATGCGACTGCCGATCCCCACGCAAGCGATGCCCTGCAATGTCTCCGGGACCATTTGCGCCTGATAAAATTCATTGGGCGTCACCAGCGCCGAAAGACGATCCGTGTCACGGGCGTCGTCAAGGCAATATGCTTTTATTTTTGCGCGCATGTCGCGGTTTGCCCACAAGCCGCGCATGTTGGCAGCATCGACCATGGCGCGAGCGTCATCGCCGATTCCCAAGTGTCGGACGATGTGTTTGAGCTTGTAATTGGGAAGTTTTCGCCCAACATCCCAACGTACGGCTCCGATAAATGTATCGACGATCTGTCGCCCTTCAATACGGTAGTATCGCACGGCCATGCCGCTGAGCGTATTGCGGCGAATGCTTTCATCCAGCCACATGGGAGTGCGGCCGTCTCGACCCAGCAGCAAGGCAACACCGAAGCGGCGTGCGCGCTCCGCGAGATACCACAGATCGAAGTTGAAGACATTGTGACCTTCGATAATGTCTGGGTCGCGCGTGCGCACAACGTTAACGAATTCTTCGATCATTGCGGCTTCGCTTGAAAAATCGTCCAATGACAGAACGCGCTCAAACCCATAGTTGTCGCGTAAGCCAATAATAACGATTTGGCCGTCGTCATGATCTGGATTGACGTCGATTGTTTCGATATCCAGTTGCATGCGACGCAGATCCGAAAAATGTAAGCCTTTGTAAAAAGTGTCGCCGCTTGCTGTCAGGTGTGACGTGATAGGATCTAAATAGGCAAGGCGCTGATCGGGCGCAAGCACACGTGCACGTTCATTGATCGCACGCATGTCGGAACTGAGGACAAAATGGCGTAGCAGATGCGGCCCTGCCATTTCCAGGCTGTGTGGCTGGGGTTTGCGCGCCAATAACCAATTTTGAAGCGGCACAACATCTCGTTGGAGGTGAGCTCCCAAGCGACGATACAAAACGGCCGTACCATTTGTGGCGTCTGGCTCAATTGCAACGATGCCCGCTCGATAACCGTGACCAAAAATGAGTTCTGAGGTTCGGATCACGCTAGAGCCTACCGTTTTTTTCCAGAAGCTCCTTGGGATAGCTCTGCGTCACGCCGTGTCAATAATGCGTTGGCTGCGGAGTTGGTGACGGACCGGGCGGCGGTGACGCCAGCGTTGGATCGCTGGGTAATGCAAGCGGAATTGGTGGAAGGCTCGCCTCGGGTAGCGAGCTGTGGTAGGCAGACGCCACTGGCAAGGGCCCTGGGATAAAACCAGTATCCGTTGCTGCCGGCGCTGCGACCCCATCTGGTGCGGTCGTTGAGTAAATTTGGGAGTCGGGTGCTGTGGTTTCACCAAGGTAATCGGAAGCGGGCACAAAGCCAGGTGAGCCGGTATAGAGCGGAATTCCCGGCACGTATTTTGCTAACCAAATTGTTACTTTGACCGTGAGATCGTAGGTTCCACGCCGCACACCCGCGCTCGCGTTGCCATGGCTGTTTGCAAGCAAACTGGTTGCCAGTAATAGTTTGTTCTGCCCTTCGGTAAACGAGGTGCCGCTCGCGCTGCCCGAACCGCGCAGCGTCGCCAACCCGAATCCCGCAACTTTCAGCTTTGCATCGAAGCTCGTTGTGCCTGTTGACGCAACGCGCGTGACGTTTGGATCTTGATCGCCTGTTGCCGTTACGACATTGTTGTCAAATGCGACGCTCAGCGCGCCATATGGCAATCGAATGTCGCCAGCGCTCTTCCACGGTCGACCATAACCAGGCAGATCTGTTTGCAGCCCAGACAATATGATGGAGACAGGATCGATGTCAGCCATCGGCGCGTCAGCGTGTAGCGCTCCGTGCGCGTCAAGCGCCGGACTTGGCTGAGGAGACTGCGGTGAAGGCGCCTGGGTTGGCGAGGGTGCGACGGCGGTCAGTTCAAGCGGAGAGCCGGAGGCGATTGGTAGCACTGGGCCACCAGCGGACGAATAACGCGCAAATGCAAGTGCGATGACCGGACTACCCGTTGACGAGAATCCTTCAATGGTCCAGGCAACGCTGCTCTGCACGTGCTGATCGAAGCTCGGCGTCTTTACGTTTCCACTTGCATCTTTGTAGCGAACCGTGAGGCTCGTGTCGCGCTCGATAGCATAAACTTGTTGTTCGCCTAAACCAAATGTGTGGCCACCAACGTACAAATAAGCTAGTGACGTCGCCAACGTACCAGGCGGCGCCGCAACGCACAAAGCGACGGTTGCAAAGCTCGCCGCGATTCCGACGGCGAGCGCAAATTTGATCTGGGAGCGTTTTATCAAGGTTCTAGTCGGGGAGTCACCGTCGGTACGACAAGCGTACCGTAAGCTGTTGGAAGTGCTGCCGGCTGCGGCGTTGGTGAATTTGGGTCCTGTGGTTGTTCAGTCGGCGATTGCGTTTCGGGCTGGGTAGCGTGAGTCCAGGAGCTCAAGACCAGCTCCATCGTTGTAGAATAGTTGTCATGCGGCGAACCATTGCCCGGAAGTTCCATAACCGTGAGCGTTCGCAGCGCCTCGCCGATGAGCAAATGATCGGCGCCATCATAGTATGAGTTGCCGCTAAGTGCAACACTACCTGTTGCTGGCTTTCCGTCAGTTGTCTTGACCAGCGAACCCTCGCCGGTCGATTGGATCACAAATGCTGTTCGTCCTTGATATGTCGACAGACCAGTCACTTTACGTGCCAGGGTCATTTTGACATAAGGCGATGTCAGCGGAGAATCCCAAGCGCTTCCCACTTGCAGCTGGTGTTGGGCTACTTCATTCGCAGTCGAGTTTGCAAAACTCATAGCGTCAGAAACGCCGAGTCCGACTTGGTCTTTCATGCGGACGCTGCCATCAGGCAAAATCTTCGCTCCGGTCGTTGTGTGGATAACAACCGGTTGTCCTTCGTCACTTCCTTGAAAGGCAACATCGACGTTTGCGTAGGCAGTGCCATCTTGACCAATCGCGTTGATAGTGAACGTTTCGCTGCCCTGCGCCAAGCTTTCAGTTGCGTCGTCGCGGCGTTTCGGTGAAGATGCGAGATGATGCTGTTGCAGTTCGATAGTGATCTCGTACACGAGTTGATCGCCGACCGCTAAACTCGATGCGGTAGCACCGGCTGCAGCGCGAGGCGCACCTGTCGCTAACGCGACGAGCGCCGAACCGATGAGAAGCATCGTCACACCTGCGAATATTCTCATCAATTGTCCTAAATGCGGCGCTGCATGATAGCGACAACCTGGGCAGGTTTGCCAGCGACCGCAAATAAACCCTTTGCTCTTGTGAAGAGGCTGCTCGCGAAGTTTTTGATTGTGCCCCTCGTATTATTTTTCGGCTCGCTGCGAGCATTTGCCGATACAAGCGACGGATTCGATTCCAATCTCGCCCAAGCTGTGCGCAGCGCCACAGCTCAGTACCGGTTAGTTCTGTGGGCACAGCAAGACGGGTACGTGCAGACGACCGAGTACATCGCATCGTTTGGAACGATGTACACGAATCACAGCCGCTTTGACCCTAAAGATCTCACGCAACCCACCGTCTTGGTCTATGACCAGGCGGGAAGGCTTGCGGCGTGCGGCTATCAGTTCCTAAATAAGTCTGACGTTTTTGCGCCGCTTTCCGCGCCCAACGTGAACGGCTGGTACGACATCGAACAGCACGTCCACTATAATATTATCGTCAATGGCACGACATATTACGCACAGCAACCGTGGAATTCCGACGCCAAGCCGACGGCCGCCGCGCTTATCGCGCGCAAGCTCATGCCGCCCGATGCCACGCTTCAGTTCGCCTTCGTCCATCCGGCGACGCATGCGATTATCATCTGGGCCTGGCAGCCCAATCCTAGCGGCCTGTACGGCAGCGATAACCCATCGATGCCCTAGCCATCCCTGAGGCTTTTTGGCTTGACCAACGCGCAGATCGCACAACGACTGAACGAAATTGCTGCGCTCATGGAGTTCGACGGCGAGCCGTTTTTTAAGATAAAGGCGTACGAGCGCGCAGCCCGCAGCCTTGAAGATAGTCAAACACCCGTGCAAGCGCTCATTGCAAGCGGTGAGCTCGACCAACTTCCGGGCGTTGGCAAAGCGATCGCGCGTAAGATCATCGACATCGATACGACCGGCACGTGCGCCTATCTTGACGAGCTGCGCGCTAAGTTTCCGCCCACAATTCTCGAGTTGTTGCGCGTCCCTGGGATTGGAGCGAAAACTGCCGTCGCGCTGTATCAAACGCTCGGAGTCAGTGGACTCGACGACCTGCGCACTGCCGTCGAAGACGACAGTATATCGCGTGTTCCTCGGCTAGGCCGCAAAACTATCGACAACATGAAATCACAACTCGAGCGCATGGTCGCAGGCCCGCGACGAATGCGCCTCGGATCGGCGTGGCCAATTGCGCACCGTGTCGTTGAGGCATTGAGTGCCTTGCCTTTTGCCCGTAACGTTGTCGCCGCTGGAAGTTTGCGGCGCATGGAGCGCAGCGTTCGAGATATCGATGTGATTTGCACGAGCGAACAGCCCGAAAAAGTGCTGGATGCATTTGTGTCCTTACCGCTTGTAGAACGCATTAGTGCGCGAGGGACAACCAAAGCGACTATTTGGGCAGATGAAGGCATTTCTATTGATTGT
>JBPYDX010000182.1:0-3545 GCA_051986115.1 Candidatus Eremiobacteraceae bacterium | reverse complement strand
GGTCCCAAAAGAACATTGCGCCAGCTCCCCCGTCGTGTCAGGCCGGAGCGTTCGCGGTCGTTCTCACCAAAACCATCTTAAGATTCTAGCAAGCGTTCGCAGGGCGGGCCATGGCGGTGGCGCAATTACCCAGCGACCCGTACGCCTTCATAAGGAGACGCAATGCCGATTGTTCCCATGGCGCCGCCACAACCGGTGGCAATCTATAGCGGTTTTGATTATGTAACTGTTGATGCAGCGCGCCGGCGGGTGTATGCTGCGCATACTGGTAGCGGTACGCTGCTCATCGTTAACGCGGATACCGGTAAGGAAATCGGCCAGGTTGAAACCGGTCCAATGCACGGCGTTGCTGTCGACCCAAAGACGGGCCATGTGTACACAGGCGACGGGGAAGCAGACAGTGTGTCTGAAGTCGATCCAGTCGCGCAAAAAGTTGTTGCGAGCGCAGACGTTGACGGCCATGTCGATGCAATTGCTTACGATCCAGATTTGCACCGCGTTTACGCAGACGAAGATGACGGCTCGCGAGTGTTCGTCATCGACACGCAGACGATGAAGTCGGTTGGGACGGTTCCAATACCCGGCCACCATCCGGAGTTTTTAGTCGTCGACCCGAAGACGCATAAGGTGTATCAAAATATTGCCAGTCTCAACGAGTTCGTCGTCATTGATCCGCATACTTTAAAAGTTGTGCAAACGGTCAAGACGCCAAATATCGTCAACAACCATCCGCTGCAGCTCGATACCCAGCTGCGTCATTTGTATGTGGGCGGCAAGAACGGCGTGATGGACACGTACGATCCGAGCGGCAACTTGCTGGGCGAGGCAAAGTTCAAAGGTGCTTTTGACCAATGCAGCGTTGACTCAATGCGGCACAACTTGTACTGCGCGGGCGATGGCCAGATCATGGTTTTCCACGATGCCGGAAAATCTGCGGCGGTCGTTGGGAGTCAGCCTACCGATCAAGACGCACATACTGTTGGCGCAGACACCAAAACGGGGGGCTTTTGGACAGTCTGGGCAGCCAAAGTGGGTGATTACGTTCAAGGCTTTTTGGTGAAGCAGCCATGAGCGCAACACACGGTTCGAGATTTGTTGTTAGCCGGAAGGGATTTTTAACGGCGGCAGCTGCGCTGACGTTCACGTTCCCGGTTGGCTTAGAGTGCAGGGCGTCAAACAAGGCCTCACCGATGTCCGCCCAGCAGGCACTGGAGAAGCTCAAAGAGGGCAACAGGCGATTTGTCAGCCAAATGACGACAACGCGGCATCAAACGATTGCCGAGCGTGCCGCACTCGGAAAAGGACAAGCGCCGTTCGCGTCGATCCTTTCCTGCGCTGACTCACGCACCTCGCCCGAAGTCGTGTTCAACCAAGGGCTGGGTGACCTTTTTGTTGTCCGAGTCGCTGGCAACGTGGCAACTGAAACTGAGAAAGCGAGCCTAGAGTACGCCGCAGCTGAACTGAAATCGCCATTGGTTGTGGTCATGGGCCACTCCGCTTGCGGAGCGGTGACAGCGGCTATCGAGCTCACGGAAGGTGAGAAATTTCCCGGCGATATTCAGGAGTTGGCAGAAATGATAGCACCAGCGGCACGCGCGACAAAAAGCCAACCGGGAGATTGGCTGAAAAACGCGACGCTGGAAAACGTCCGCCGTTCGGTCCACACGTTGCGAACTAGCCCAGTTCTTTCGAGTTTGACGACAGCCGGATCGATAATGATTGTGGGTGGCTATTACGACGTGGCATCGGGCAAAGTAACGTTTCTGTAGACGTCAGCTCTTTTTTCGATCCAACGGAATCCATCGTTCCGCCCACCCGGCAAGAGCACGCACGGTTGCATCAAGCTCTGTCCCCGCTTTTGTAAGCGAGTAGTCGACACGAACCGGTGGACCACCATCAACCTCGCGCTGCACGATTCCAGCATCTTCGAGCTCGTGCAGGCGTTCCGTTAGAAGACGGCCGGAAATGCCGGGAACGATGTCAGCAATTTCGTTAAAACGGCGCTTGCCGGACAGCAACGAACGAACAATAGCGCCAGTCCATCGACGGCCGATCAACTCAACTGCCTGATGGTAGCGCGGGCAAAAACCACTCAGTTCCGTGTCCCGGCGCCTTGGCGGCGCTTGTTTTATCTTGGGCATGGGTAAGCCTTGACAAGGTTAGCAGGCCGTGCTAACCTTTCCTCCACAAGTTACTTTTAGTAACTAACTAGCAAAAAAGTAAAACGCGAATCGGAAGATTGGGAGACGAATGTATGGTTTGGGCATTGCTCATCGCAAGGATTATTATAGGGTTGGGTCTAGCAGCGCACGGTGCGCAAAAGCTTTTTGGATGGTACGGCGGGCACGGCATTAGGGGCACGGGTGGTTTCTTTGAACATATCGGCTTCCGCCCTGGTTCGTTTTTCGCGCTTGCGGCAGGTCTGGGCGAGTTCGGAGGCGGGCTGCTGACCGTTCTTGGACTGGGCGGCCCGATCGGCCCTGCGATCATCATCATGGTGATGCTGGTAGCAGTCTTGGCGGTTCATTTGGGGCATGGATTCTTTGTCACAAAGAATGGCGTGGAGTTACCTCTTACCAACATCGCTGGATCTCTGCTCCTTGCGTTTGCAGGTCCGGGGTTCTTCTCACTCGATCAGCTGTTAGGCCTGAACTCATTGTGGACGCAATCAATAGCTGCATACGCAGTTGGCGTGGCAGTCGTAATCGCGCTCGCTAACATTGCTGTTCGCCGGCCCGCACCACAGCAAGCCAAGCAATCCTAAAGAGAAGAGGCGTTTGACGCCTGGTGTTTGTTTAGGGTCAGATGAGAAAAACTGAAACTGTAAAAATCGGCGGCAAGGCGGTTACGCTTTCGAATCCAGATAGAGTGCTCTGGCCCAAGGATGGCTATACCAAGGGCGATCTCATCGCCTATTATCGCTCGGTTGCCAAATGGATTCTCTCATACCTTAAAGATAGACCGCTGAGTCTTGAGCGCTACCCGAATGGCATTGACAAGCCGGGATTTTTTGAAAAAAATGCACCACAAGGGCTGCCTTCTTGGGTTCGAACGATCTCGCTCAAAGGCGGCGGTAAGCGCGCGCAGGTGCGTTATATCATTTGCAATGATGAAGCCACGCTTGCATACGTGGCAAATTTGGCATCCATCGCGCTGCATGTGTGGATGTCGCACGCAGGCTCGCTAGACAAACCGGATTTCATTCTCTTTGATCTCGACCGCGGTTCTGGCTGCCCGCTGCGCACGCTGGCAACAGTAGCGCTTGTGATTGAAGAAGAGCTGCGCAGCGAAGGACTCCGCCCCTTGCCAAAGACGACCGGCGGTTCCGGCCTACACGTTTTTGTTTGGCTTCGAGGCAAGTACACATACGATCGCGCGAAAGCATTTACTCAGCAGATTGCGTTGCGTGTTCAGGCGAAGGTGCCGCAGCTTGTAACGATGGAGCGTATGATCGCCAAACGGCCGCGCGGTCGCGTCTACATGGATTGGGTGCAAGTCGGGCGTGGTAAGACGGTAGTCATGCCGTTTACTGTGCGTGCTCGGCC
>JBPYDX010000181.1:0-5948 GCA_051986115.1 Candidatus Eremiobacteraceae bacterium | reverse complement strand
GCAAAACCAATCATCGCAGCAGTGCTCATGGTGCTGCTTAACCCGGATGACGAAGTCATTATTCCCGACCCCGCCTATCCAGCATACCGTTCTATCATCACGTACGTGGGTGCACGACCCATCTCGTTACCGCTGTTGGAATCGCGTGACTTCCGCTTCGAAATTGCTGCATTGGAGTCGGCGATCACCCCAAAAACGAAGATCTTGGTACTCAATTCGCCCCACAATCCCACCGGCGGCATTCTCACACCCGAAGACATCGAGGCGATCGCTCGCATCGTTCGCCAACACGACATTCTTGTGATCAGTGATGAAATCTACAGTCGCGACGCGTACGATCGGCCGTTTGCATCCTATTACGGTTTGGCCAACACGCCGGAGAGCACGATTCTCATTGATGGATGTTCCAAGGCATGGGCGATGACTGGTTGGCGTCTTGGATTTGGCGTGATGCCGGATTATATCGCGCAAGCGACAGCGTCGCTCATTTTGAACACGGTGTCGTGCACGGCAACCTTTGTGCAAGACGCGGCTATTGCCGCTCTCAACGGACCAGACGAAGACGTGCAAGCAATGGGAGCCGAATTTTTGCGTCGTCGCAACTTATTGGTAGAGGGTCTCAACAAGATTCCCGGTGTGAGCTGCCGCATGCCCGGCGGCGCGTTTTATGTTTTCCCAAACGTTTCAAAGATTGAGCCGGACGATATCAAGCTCGCCAACTACTTGTTAAATGAAGGCGGAGTTGCGGTACTTGGCGGTTCGACCTTCGGGCCGCAAGGCAGAGGCTTCTTGCGCTTATCCTATGCGAACTCCGAAGAGAATCTTCGCGAGGCTTTGGCGCGCATGACCAAAGCGTTGGCGGCGTACAAGCGCTAGCTAAAGCACTGCGTGCTAGGCCAAGCCCATCGCCGCTTTTACTTCGGCGAGCGTTTGCGCGGCCACAACGCGTGCGCGAGAAGTTCCTTCCTTTATTATGTCGTTGACGAGCTGCGGTTTTGCGGCGAACGCGCGCCGGCGCTCTCGCAGCGGTCGTAGCGTCGCGTTAAGATGCGCTGCCATATCGGCTTTGTCTTCCACGCACCCGAGCTTGCCCGTACGACAGCGATGAGCGATGTCCTCAGCCGCGGTTGCGTTGAACATGCGCTGGAAAAAGAACACGGGGCATGTTTCGGGGTGGCCCGGATCGGTTTTGCGAATTTTAACCGGATCGGTGAACATCGTCTTGACCTTCGCAACGGTTTCGTCTTCGCTGTCGGCAAGCAAGATGGCGTTGTTGTACGATTTGCTCATCTTGCGTCCGTCAGTACCAGGCACGTTTGGCGTTTTGGAGAGCAACGGCTCGGGCTCAAGCAAGATCGGCCCATACAAGTGATTGAAGCGGCGGATAATTTCGCGTGAGAGCTCGAGATGCGGCAGCTGGTCTTGGCCCACGGGAACGAGCTCACCACGCATGATCGCGATGTCAACGGTTTGCAGAATCGGATAGCCCAAAAACCCGTGCGTGGCGATTTCGGGGCCCAAGGCGCTAATCTGGTCCTTATACGTGGGAACGCGTTCCAGCCACGATACCGGCGTAATCATCGAAATAAGCGCGTACATTTCGCTGATCTCCGGGATGCCCGACTGCACGTAGATAGTGCAGCGCTGCGGGTCTAAACCTGCTGCGAGCCAGTCGATGACCACCTCGCGGACGTCGCCTGCGATGTCGGCGCTGCGTTCAAACTTAGTCGTTAGTGCGTGCATATCGGCGATTTCGTAAAAACAATCTGCTTCGTACGAATAGGTGACGAAGTTTTCGAGCGCTCCGAGCAAGTGCCCGACATGCAGCTTCCCGGTGGGGCGCATGCCGGCCATGATTCGCCGCGAGCGCCGCGCTGAATCGATCATCCCTTTGGGCTGTACAGCCAACTATCGATTCTCCATAAGGCTGCGCTCACTTGACCCTTGGTCTCACGCATATCCTGCGCGGGCAAGCACCCGGCGAACAAATTGTCGCGCCCTTGCCACGGCACGTGTGAGTGGCACGCCTCGCGATAACTCAACTGTCAGCGCGGCCGCTAAGATACCGCCCGCGCCACGCATTGACCGTCGCAATCGAGGCACAGTATATTGCTGTACGCCAGTGCTGTCAGCCAAAACGTCGGTGCAACGCTGGGTTCCTAAGTGGCCACCCGTGACTAGGGTGGCGCAGCCATGCTTTGAGATTGTTCGTGCAGCTGCTTTGGCTTGGGCAAGGTTGGCAACAGGACGCGAAGTTAGCAGCCCCGCTTCGAAAATGTTTGGGGTGACAACCGTTGCGATCGAAAGAAGTTTTTGTAACTCACGTATGTGCGCAGTGCCCAAGAAACGATCGCCACTCGTTGCAGCAATAACCGGATCGATAACAATTGCCGGCCGTGGCTTAAGCTTTTGTAGAAAGCGCCGAACGATTTGCAACGATCGTACGCTCGGAACCAGTCCGATGCAAACTGCTCGTGGCTGCATCTGCTCCCAAACGAGGGTGAGCTGCTTTGCAATGACGCTTGGAGCAACATCGCTGACAGCGACAACGCGCTTGGCATTTTGTGCGGTCACAGCGACCACGACGCCCGCGCATGGCGCGCGCAGGAGAGCGTACACTCGCATGTCCATCGTGAGGCCCGCGGCGCCAGTTGGGTCTGTGCTGCCGATGCTGCATACGACAGCCGGGGTCGAACGCTTCACTCGCGTCGTACGCGTTTTCCACAAGCCCTGTGTATATGTGGAGAACAGCTGTTTGGTCGGTCCGGTAAGTGGGCCATTAATGTGAACTTGTGTTAGCGGCGGGCCCTGTGTCAGCGGCTGTTACGGGCGCGATGTTACCAGGTATCGATTGCCCCGCTCCTCGGTAGATTTGCGCAATAAGCGAGCGGTACTGTGCAAGCGAGCGATCTGTGAGTGGACGCGGCAATGGCAGTGCGAGTGCAACAAACCAGCGTCCTCCTTCTGCCTCCAACAACGGTTCTCGGGTTGATGCCTTGGTTACGGCCAAGTCGCCTCCCGCTGCTTTGCGAGCGGCGTCAAGCGCATTCCATAGACTCATTTGATTTGCGCTGCCCATCCAAAGGTCAAAACCCCCGACATCGCTTGCAGGCGCGTAGCCGTAGCTGAACGACGTTGGTGGGCTGCTGCGTAGGTAGTCTCGTGGCGTCACAGCCCTTATCGTGCCCCCTCCAGCCAACAGCGCAATAAAATCCTCTAGCACTGCCGCGCGGTCCGGGCGGTGAAAGACCGCTGCGTTTGCATTGAGGCAGACGACAAACAGTGTTGGGCCGGTGTTGGTTGCTGCAAGTGCGGCGTTGACCGCGTCATCGAGCTTGTCTGCCATCGCGGGCGCAGGCGAAAAAGGCGGCTGCGAATCTAGCGCCATGCCCGCGGTGTCGCTGCTAAAAAATATAGGAAGCCTGCTGGTCTTGCTCGATTCGAACAGGTAGGCACGATATGCTGCGCTATGCACATCGGAAACCGCTTGTGCTGATGCGCCGGAATTTGCTTTGACGACACGATCCGAAAAAACGCCGTAGGCTGCACCGCGAGCTTGCATCAGCACCGCAGTCTCGTCATTGTAAGCGCCATTAGGAGAAACAAGGCCAGGGGCGCCGCGTGAGGGGTCAAGCGCTCGCACTGTCCGCAACCCTTCGTCAATTGCGTAGCTTACATCCGCGGTTGCATCGAGATTTACCGTGTACGGTACACGCCGCGAGCGCCCGGCGGCGTTGATCACAAGCGGCATAATTGGCTCGTAGGCTGGCATCGCAGCGAGCTCGATCGAGCCGCTTTGCGCGGCCTTCTTGGTGCGATCGAGCACATCGCGGCAGCTGCGTTCGAATGATTGCGCGACTGTCTGCAAGTCATGTGCGCTTAACGTATTCTTTCTGAGCAGAGGATCAAGATCGGCGCTATATCCACTTGACACAAGCGAAAGCAAAAGGCCAGTTGCAGCAAAATCGGTGTCGTCGGCTGATGAAAAGTGCGCCGCGTGTTGGCCGAGGAGGGCCGAGCGCGCTTGAGACGCATTTGCAGCGAAGCGTCGGCCTGCTGGAGAGTCAAGATATTGCGTTGCGGGAACAACGTTCACGGACAAGACGTCAAGCAGTTGGGTCGCGCGTTGGTCGGCAGATGACACCCCACCGCTGCTCATTGCCGCTAAAACGGATTGACCGGATGCTGCCTTCTCTAAAGCGTTAACATAAATCGGATCGACGGCGAAGGTCACTTTTGCGCCTGGATGGCGCTCGAGCGCGGTCAGCTGTGGCGCGATTACATTTAAGGCGACGATACCTGCTTCCACAGGTTGTACGGACGCGTCGCTCGCTTGCGGCCCAGAGATGCGCCAAATGGTAATAACCGAGGCCGTTCGGTTTGCCGCCGCTGCGGCGGAAACTGCACACAACGTCATGGTGGCCGCACAAACGGCGAGCCAATTTTTTTTCATCGCTGAACGTTCCTAGTAGTCTTGCGGCGCCATTCGGTCGAGAATGCGTGTGAACTCGCCATCGTCGGCGTATTGAATCTCGATCGTGCCGCCTCCGCTTGTGCGAGGATGTACCGCCACCCGAGTTGCCAGCGCAAAGCGCAGACGATTTTCCGCCTCTGCGACATCTGGGCTGAGCGGGCGACGCCCTGCGATGTGCACTGGAGCGGATTTTTTTGTGTTGCGCGCGCTATCGGTACTGCGACGCTCGATTTCGCGCACGCTCAAACCAAGGCGTGCGGCTTCATCGGCAAGCTGCTTGGCGCGAGCTGCCGGAAGCGACGCGAGAGCACGCGCATGACCGGCCGAGAGCTTACCATCACGCACCAGCGCCTGCACAGAATCGGGCAAACTCAGTAAGCGCAGGGCGTTTGCAACCGCTGGCCTGCTCTTGCCGAGACGCTGGGCGAGTGCATCTTGCGTATAGGCGTGTTCTTCGATGAGCTGGCGGTAGCCTGATGCTTCTTCTATAGCGTTAAGATCCGCGCGCTGCACGTTTTCCAAAATGGCCAGCTCAATTGCCTCGCCAGGCTGTGCGTCGCGGACGATCGCAGCGATACTCGTTAAGCCGGCCAGCCTCGCTGCGCGCCAGCGGCGCTCACCGGTAACAATCTGGTAGCCGTCAGTCGACTGGTCGCGCCGGACGATGATGGGCGCCAATAGTCCGTGTGCGCTGATGGACTGCGCGAGCGCAGTAAGTGACTCTTCGTCGAAATGCCGGCGAGGTTGGTCGGGATTTGGTCGAATACGCTCGATTGCTATCTGCGTGAGCGCGGATGCGCCGGCAGCCAACGTCTGCGTTTCTGCGGCCGTCGCTGTCGGAAAGAGGGCACCCAGACCTCGACCGAGGCCGCGCGGTTTATTCACGGGTCAAAACCTCCTGTGCCAGCGCTGCGTAGGCGCTTGCGCCTTTTCCTCTTGGGTCAAAAACTGATATGGGCGCCCCGTGCGAAGGTGCTTCTGAGAGGCGGATCGTCCGCGGTATGCGTGTTGCAAAAACTTGACCCGGGAAAAACCGCTCGACTTCATCGACAACTTGTGCCGCCAGGTTGGTGCGCCCATCAAACATGGTGATGAGCACCCCGAGAATGCGTACGCTTGCGTTGAGATGGCTGCGCACAAGATTGATCACATGCGTGAGCTGGCCAAGTCCCTCGAGCGCGAAATATTCTGCTTGAATGGGCACGATAAGGCGGTCAGCTGCACCCAGCGCGTTGACCGTCAATAGCCCAAGTGACGGCGGGCAATCGATGATGATGTGATCGAAGCGTTCGAGACTCGGCGCCAGCGCGCTACGAAGGCGCAACTCCCGCGAAATAGCTGAAGCCAATTCAATTTCTGCTCCGGCAAGATTGAGTGTTGCAGGCGCAACCGTCAATCCATCGATGCCCGTTTGCCTGAGAATATCATCGATCGCCTGTGACTTGAGAATAACGTCGTACATGCAGGCGTGCAC
>JBPYDX010000180.1:0-8712 GCA_051986115.1 Candidatus Eremiobacteraceae bacterium | reverse complement strand
TTGTGCATTGCGCTCTCGCATTTACGCGAGAAAGGCACACTTCGGGGATGGCCAGTCGTTGATTGGTTGGCCGCGACCTCGGTGGGAATGGTTGACGGACGCCCCATTTTGGATCTCTCGTATGAGGAAGATTCCCACGCCGAAGTCGACATGAATGTGGTCATGACCGGTGACGGACGATTTGTCGAAATTCAAGGGACCGCCGAGCAAACGCCCTTTTCACGGCCGGATTTAGACCGGCTGCTCGCGCTCGCCAGAGCCGGCATTGAGACGATCGGGGAACGGCAACGAGAAGCGTTGGAACCATTTGGGCTCCCGCCGTTTGGCCGTAAGCCCATAGCGCCGAAGGCAGGCACCAGCGCTTAAATGAACCTCTCAGAGTTGCTTGCACTTGTCGACGGATACCATATCACCGACAAACGGTTGCTTCGCGCCCGGGCGGCGTTGAAAAAGAGCCACACCGACGGCAACGAGCGCGCCTTTCGCTCGGAAGCCGCTCGCTATTTTGCGTCGCTGGCGCACGAGGCGCAAACGCAGATGGCTGACGTCGACCGAAGGCTTGATGACGTGTACCAGCGCCAATATAATCTGACCGCTGAACGAGCGGTCGCCGAGCGGCGCCTGCAAGGAGCTCGCCAAATTCTTCAAGCGCTCGAGAATAACTGACGATGTTCAAAGCCTCGATGTATCTGCGGACTTTGCCGCGACCGTTTCCCATAACGCGACGGTTTTTCGAATACGCGGGCAATATCACGCTCCTGTTTATGGACTCATTGCGGTATATTTTCACCTTGCAGTTCCGCCCAAGTGAGATCATTCGCCAGACGAGCTTCCTCATTGTCGAGTCTTTGCCGATCATTACCTTGACCTCTGGATTTACAGGTCTTGTCATCTCGCTGGAAACAGCGGTCTCCGCGGTGCAATACGGTTTTTCGAATCTCATCGGTGGCAGCGTAGCCTTCGGAACGGTCCGCGAGCTTGGACCGATGCTGACCGGTATCGTCTTTGCCGGCCGGGCCGGCGCGGCGATCACAGCGCAGCTTGGCTCGATGGTGGTAACAGAACAAATCGAAGCACTCGAGTCGTTCGGCGCAAGCCCCACAAAAGTACTGGTCGTGCCGCGATTGCTGGCGTGCCTCATTGGCTTGCCGATGCTGACAATCTTTGCCGACATTATTGCGGTCTACGGCGGCTACTATATGGCCTGGCTGCGCGTGCACCTTTCCCCGCACACGTATTGGAACTCGGTCCAGCAATTTATTGACTTCACCGACTTCCAAAAGGGACTCTTTAAAGCGGCGGTGTTCGGCGTTATTGTGGCGCTGGTTGCCTGTTACGAAGGTTTTCGTACTGAAGGTGGCGCCGCAGGGGTAGGACGTGTGACGACGCAAGCGGTCGTTACCTCTATTATTTTAATTTTTGCCTTTAACTTCGCACTTTCGTTTGTACTGTTTCGATGATCTCTTCGCATCTTCACTCGGTCGACTTAGCCACGCCCCCTGCGCCCGATGTCGCGGTCAGCTTGCAGAACGTCGACTTGTTGTACGGTGCAAAAATTGTCTTGTCCGACTGCTCGCTCGACTGTAAGCGCGGAGAGGTCACAACCGTCATCGGTTTGTCGGGCGCAGGGAAGTCAACGATTTTACGGTTGATCAACGGATTGCGCCACCCAAATCGCGGCCACATTTTTGTAGACGGTACAAACATAATTGGCATCTCCCAGCGCAAGATTGACGAAATGCGCATAAAAATGGGATTTGCCTTTCAAGCTTCAGCATTGTTTGACTCACTAACCGTCAGCGAAAACGTCAGCTTCCCGCTATGGGAACATACAAAATTTACGCGACAAGAAATCGACAAGCGTGTGAGCGCGACTCTCGAAATGATTGGCCTCGAAGATGTTGGCGATAGACTCCCCGCTGAGCTCTCCGGCGGCATGCAGAAGCGGGTGGGATTCGCTCGTGCAATCGTGAATGACCCGGAAATCATCCTGTTTGATGAGCCGACGACGGGACTGGATCCTATTATGACCAACGTCATCACGGATACCATCAAAGCTATTCAGGGACGATTGAAAGCCACGAGCATCGTGGTCATGCATGACATGCCTTCGGTTTATGCTATTTCTGACAACATCGCGATGCTCTTTGAGGGTTCAATCATAGAATCCGCACCAGCAAAAGAGTTTCGGCGGTCAAAAAATCCCATTGTCCAGCAATTCTTGCAAGGGAGCGAGGTCGGCCCCATCCCTCTGTAAAGGAGAAACACAGCGACAACTATGTCAACAGCATTCAAAGTCGGTGTCTTTGCACTCGCCACGGTGATCGCGGTGTTCATTGTCTGGGCCGTTCTCGGCAATTACTCCCTGCGCCATAACTCATATCAAATTGGCATACATTTTACCAACGTCGCAGGCTTGCAAGTAGGCAGTTCCGTTCAGCTGGCCGGTGTGGATATCGGCATCGTCGATGACATCAAGCTCCTGTCGGACCAGACGGCCCTGGTGATTTGCACAGTCAATGGCGACAATGTCATCTACCGGGAATCCGTTTTTACCGTTGCAACGACGCTCACCGGCTCATCGACGCTCACTATCTTCCCGCCCACAAACCTTGCCTCCGCACATCCGCTTCCCCGGCACATTCTTCCGGAATCCGAGCAGCCCGTGGGGACCGTGCCGCCAACCATCGCCGATCTGGTCAGCGAGGGCGAGAAGCGCATGCGTGACTTAGACAAGACGCTGGCGATTGTCAACGCCGAATTGCCCGGTATCGTCAATCGCTTCAACGGCGTCGCCGAGCATACGGACCTCCTCATCGTGCATGCGGACAAGAACTTCACAAACCTTGGCGCTGAGCTCAACAACACAATTGCAAGTGTTGATACGGTCGTCAACAACATGAATCAACTGGTCGCCGTCAACGGTCGCAATATATCGGATATGACCACCACGATGCGAGCGCTCGTCGTTAATAATAGTGGCCGCTTGAACTCCCTGATTGCGAGCCTGGCGTCGTCATCTGAAAATCTCGATAAGACGATGGCGTCTGTCGAATCACTTGCGACGAACCCTACGGTCAAGAACAACCTGGTTGAAACGACAAATAACTTGCGGGAATCTAGCGAAAAGCTCAAAGCCATCGCAAACGACATCGAAAGTATTACGGGCGACCCTAAGACGCAAGCGCAGCTGAAAGATACTGTCGCCAATCTTGACGATGCGATCGCAAAGGCGAACGCAATTTTGGGCAATTACTCCACCGCCCAAGGTGCCCCACAAACACAGCCTTCGGGCGGCACCGTGCAGCCCGGCTCATCCGCATCGCCCTCGCCTGGAACGCATGCCGGCGCCCCTGCGACAACAGCGTTTCATACGGGCAGCGGCTCGAAACCTTCGTTTGACCTCGTTGAAGCGCGAGCAAGGATTTATTGGAACCAGACACCTGCCGGCGCGCTCAGCGACCTTGACATAACACTGTTGCCAAGGTTCAAAAACTTCGTCACCTTTGGGGTCGACAATATGGGAAGCACGACGACCTATGATTTTCTGTTAGGTCAACATGGGTCACCAAACCTCACGTATTCTTTCGGCGTCCTTCGCTCGCAACTTGGCTTGCAGACAAACTGGCACGGCCTTGGCCCGTTTGGTGCCTGGCTTAACGTTTACAACACAAAACAGCCGCAGTTAGATCTTTACGGCGACCTCCGCTTGGCCAAGCGCCTGCAACTATTCTATGGGGAAAAGTCGCTCATGGGTCCGGCTGCTAATCGCACGCCGCAATACGGCATTCAGTTCGGCTACTAACAAGGCTTTAGGATACCCGGAGAGCCTGCCACGTAGCCTCGATTGCCGCTGTTGCGCTTGTAACTCTGATGATCGGATCTTCGTCGGTGCTGCCAGCTCGCGAGAACGTCCAAGTGTGAAGACCGATGACTGGGATTTGAAGGCGCAGCGCAAGCGCGATTTCTGAAAGCGTGCCATAGGAACCACCTATGGCTATTACGGCCTGGGCACTTCGAACGACAAGCACGTTGCGGCCCTCGCCCATTGCGGTGACGATCGGAATCGTCACATACTGATTTGCATCTTGAGCCTGCGCACCAGGGATGATGCCAACAACGACGCCGCCTGAAAGCGCGCATCCTCGCGCTGCAGCTTCCATGACCCCTCCGAGGCCGCCGCAAATTAGAACGCCGCCGCGGTGCGCGATTTCACGACCGACATGCTCCGCTTCGCGAGCTCGATCTGGTGTAGTATCTCGCTCGCCGACGACGGCGATCATGGGTGACCTATTCAAAGTCATGTGCCCTTTGAAGTAGAAGGTGCCGTTTTGGAAAAGGGCAACCCTGTCAGCATGTTTGCAAAAACGCCACGCACAACAGTACGCCGAATTCCCAAAAACGCTTCCTACGACCGTTCTGTCGTTAACGCTATTTTAGATGAAGGACTCATTTGCCACGTCGGGTTTGTGGTCGATGGGCAGCCCTATGTCATTCCAACCGGCTATGCCCGCGTTGGGGAGCGACTGTACATCCACGGATCCACGGCTAGCCGTCTCGCACTAACCCTAGCGTCAGGGGTTGATGTCTGCGTCACGGTGACGCTGCTTGATGGCATCGTGCTGGCCCGCAGCGCCTTTAATCATTCGATGAATTATCGCTCGGTGGTCATTTTTGGCAAAGCGTGGCCGGTAGAAGAAGAAGCCGAGAAGATCGAGGCGTTGCGCCGCTTCGCCGAGCACATCATGCCCGGGCGGTGGGCACAGCTGCGAGCTCCTAAGCCGGTCGAGCTCAAGGCGACGCTTGTACTATCACTTGCGATCGAACAGGCATCGGCAAAGCTGCGTACTGGCCCTCCGGAAGATGATGAGGAAGACCTTGGTGCACAAGTTTGGGCAGGCGTTCTACCCTTAGGCCTGCACAAAGGTGAGCTTGTGAGCGATAGCCCTGGGATAGCGGTGCCAGATTACATTTTGAACAGCGGCACTGTTGACGGTATTACTCGGTGGTAGAGCGATCTTCGACCAAGAGCATCTCGGTCTCGGATACCGCAAAGTGGGTTGCCATGTATCGCGCCCTGGAATCGGAACGGCCTGATGCGTTATTTCATGATCCCTACGCTCGGCGGCTAGCAGGCAGCGACGGTGACCGGATTTTGCGCGAGATGCCGCGCGGCCGTACGTTTGCGTGGCCGATGGTGGTGCGGACTGTCATTATCGACGAACTCATTACGCAAGGCATCGAACACAAACAAGTTGATCTGGTGGTCAACTTGGCGGCAGGCTTTGACACTCGACCGTATCGCATGGCGCTGCCGTCTTCGCTGCAATGGGTGGAGGTCGATTATCCACAAACCATCGAGCAGAAGACTGCGCAACTTGCCGGCGAGCAGCCCCAGTGCAAGCTTGAGCGTATTGGAGCAGATTTAGCCGACGACCAGACGCGAGCTCAAGTCTTCGAGCGAATAAATTCGATGGGGAACGTTGGCCTAGTCATCACTGAGGGGTTAATGGTCTATCTGAAGCCGGAGCAGGTCTCTGAGTTTGCAAAGGACCTTGCTCGCCAGGCACACTTCCGCTACTGGATCGTTGATATCGTCGCTCCGTTTATCATCAAGATGATGCGGCGCACGTGGGGAAAGCAGCTACTCAGTGCACCATTTCTGTTTGCGCCAGAAGAAGGGGCTGGATTCTACGAGCGTTTAGGTTGGCGGCTTGTATCGTATCGGTCGACGTGGCGAGAAGCGCACTACTACAAACGCGAAGCAGCATCGGCCTGGGTGTGGCGGCTTCTCTTCCCGCGCGCCTGGCTTGCTGAGAAGAACAAACGCACGGGCCCGATGACGGGCGTCCTCATGCTTGAACGTGCAACCTAGCGATGGTGCGCCAACCGTCAATTGCCGGGAAGTGGGCGCTTGTCACCGGAGCGTCAAGCGGTCTTGGCGCTGACTTTGCTCGAGAGCTTGCGGCGCGGGGTGCTCATCTGGTCCTTGTAGCGCGACGAACCGATCGGCTCAACGAGCTAAGTGAAGAAATTCGTAACCGTCATCAAATTAAAGTCGAAGTTATTACGGCTGATTTGAGCGCGCCACAAGCGGCGCAATCCCTTTACAATGAGATCAGCGCGCGCGTCGCCAGGATAGACATTTTGATTAACAACGCAGGCCTCGGTCTGTATGGCCAAGTGTGGCAGATTCCATGGGCTAGAGAAGAGGCGATGCTCCAAACCGATGTGGTCACGCTAGCCGGTTTAACGAGTCTTTACCTCCCGGAGATGCTTGCCCGGCGCAGTGGTTACATTCTCAACGTCTCGTCAATCGCCGCATTTCAGCCCACCCCACTTTACGCAAGCTATGCCGGGGCCAAGGCATTCGTGCTGTATTACACCCAGGCGTTGCACCACGAGCTGCGCGGCAGCGGCGTGCATGCATCAGTGGTGGCACCAGGCGTGACTGCGACCGAATTTCTGGAGGTCGCCGGGCAGAAGGCCTCGCCCTATCAGCGCCTCACCATGATGCAAAGCAAGGATGTGGTGCGCCGCGCCATAGACGGTCTACTCGCAGGCAAACAAACGATCATCCCGGGCTTTGTTAACGCCGCCGTCGCGTCTGTCGCGCGCATCTCTCCCGCCTGGCTCTCATCGCGCGTGGCCCAAGCACTCATGCAATCCAACACGCCTCAGCACTGACCTCCTCTTCTGGCTTTACCACCTTGCCTGCAGAAGAGGCCGCGAACTCGCCCTCGCTCATCTTTACGCCCTTGAGTGCCCAATCAGTCACTTGAAGCCTAGATAATGCTCGCCAATCACAAAAAGAACGAGTGCCCTTGAACCTAGGCACCACGGGATTTTGCTGGGTCTGCTTCTAGCCCAAACAGTTATTTGGTCCAGGTAATATTTGAGAAGAGGCCGAAGCCCATAATTCATGGCTAAAGCGCGTAGCGGCAGGCTCGGCAAGGTCAAGCGATTGCCACCGGATCCGGCCGTGGCTGATTTCTTTGGTGCTTTGGTGGGTGAGCTCAACCGCTCGATGCGAACTGCGGTCGAGTATGCGCGTGATATCGAACTTTTTGGAGCGTTTTTGGAAGGGCGCCTAGACGATGAGGTGGCGTTTCGCGGGCCGTTCAAAAAGCTGCCCAAAGCCAGTGTGGATGACGTTCGCTCCTTTGTACGCGAGCTGATGGGTGCCCGAGGCTACGTTGTCGCTGCCATCCGCCGCAAGCTGTCAGCTTTGAGCAGCTTTTACGACTACCAGCGCCGCAAACGGGCGCGGCCGGATAACCCCCTTGAGGATTTCGAGCCGCCAAAGGCCGACGAACGCCTCCCTAAGGTGCTCAGCCAAGAGGCCGTTGCAAAACTACTACGCTTTCGTGTGGGCACTGAAAGCGATTTCGTGCTCCTGCGTAACCAGGCGATTTTGGAGCTGCTGTATGCAAGCGGTATTCGGCGCGACGAGCTCATCGGCCTCAACATGAACTCAATTGATTTTCCACGCCGGCTGATGCGCGTTATCGGCAAAGGCAACAAGGAGCGAGTTGTCTTTTTCAATGAGACAACAAGGGACGCTCTCGCTCGCTATCTTGCAGTGCGTCCGGTCAGCGACGATTCCGCACTTTTCCTATCGAAGCAAAAAAAGCGCATCAGCCGTGCACAAATAGGGTTGATGTTTCGCGAGCTGGCCCGTAAAGCTAAAGTGTACGTGAGCCCGCACATGCTGCGCCACTCGTTTGCCACCCATTTGCTCGAAAATGGCGTCGATATCATGGTCATCAAAGAACTGCTTGGCCACAAAAATCTTGCTACGACTCAAATCTACACGCATGTGTCACTTGAACACATGCGGCAAAGCTACAACGAAGGACATCCTCGTGATCGCAGGCGCGATCGCTGACGAGCGCAAGCTCGTGCACAGGCGAACACTTTTTTCGCCCAGAAGCTGAGAGTTATCCTCATGGAGCGTCCCCTTCCAACAACAATTCGGTCGGCACTAAACTCCGCGCTGCAACGCGGTACAAGCGTCGTGCTCGCCACCTTGTCGGACGATGATGTCCCCTCGACCGCGTTCTGCAGCTGGGTAGTGGCCGCAAACCCCGATACACTCGCGCTGGCGCTGGACTCGCGAAGCACGGCACACCGCAACATCACTGCCGGCAACACTACGGTAGCTCTCGAAGTGCTGGCCGACGATCTTATCTTGTCAGTTCGGGGCGAAGCAAGAATCGTTAAGGAACAACTGCAAAGCGTGCCGTTTCCTTGCTCACTTGTCACGGTAACCATTGCGGACGTTCGAGATCATGGCGCCGATGGAATCATTTTTACAGCGCCGCGCTACTTGTTCGCCGATGGGAAAGAGCATCGGGACGAAGTCGAGCGAGCAATTTTTGCGGAACTTGCTGCCAACCACAACTCTACACAGCGTAGCTAGCACCTAGAGCCGCTTTTTAGCGGTAATGACTCCCGAATCCATCCCAGCCATGCTCAAGCCGCCGTCAAAGCGTGCGTGCTCGACCTTCATGCAGCGATCGACGACGACGTCCATCCCCGCGCGGTCCGCCAGCGCGATGGCTTCGTCGTTGACCACGCCGTATTGAAACCAAATCGCTTTTGCGCCGGCGGCGATGGCGTCGTTCACGACGTCGACGAGCTCGCTCGGACGGCGGAAAACGTCGACCAAGTCCGGAGCGCCGCGTTGCGCTGCATATGCGGCTAGCGACG
>JBPYDX010000179.1:0-4661 GCA_051986115.1 Candidatus Eremiobacteraceae bacterium | reverse complement strand
CACTGCGAAGTTCGCTTGGAGAATGGCGCAAGAATCGTTCCGAACTGGCGCCTCGAACATCCAGCAGTGACGATTTCTTTTGATGATAGTGCCGCCATGCCGGTGGCTTGGGAGGCTCTGACCACAGCATTGGAGTTGGATACTGCGTCGCAAAACAACGCAAACAAATCAGGCAACCAAGTGCAAGTTGCGGCGTCGCTCTCAACGGCCATAGCTGAATACGCAAGCACGTGCACGTCAAAGGTTTCCCGAGCGTGGCCACAAGCGCAAGAGCCGGTGCCCGTGTGCGCGCCAGCCATGACGTTTTCGGCGTCACGCTTAAATGCTTACGTGAAGTGTCCGCGGCGTTGGTTTTACGACTATCTCTGCCAAGCGCTCGACGACCCGCTATCGCTCCACGCCGCTTACGGCAGAGTTGTGCACGATGCATTGGAAGCTTTGCATCGCGAAATCCGCGTGCCTAGCCGTTACGATCCGGCCGTTATCTTGGAGCGATTGTTACGAAACCTCGACGCTGCGTTTGGGAAGAGCCGAGCTGATTTTAGTTCCCAGCTCGAATACGAAGTGTCTCGCTGTCGCGCGCGGCGAATGGCCGATCAGTACGTGCGCTGGTTATCGTTGGAAGCATCAAAGGCTCCGATGGAAATCATCGCAGTGGAACTCTTTGTTCGTCAGCGTTTTGGCAACCACGACTTCGTTGGCTATGTCGATCGTATCGACCGGCCGCTAGAAGGCGGCCCAGTTACGATCTTTGACTACAAGACCGGCCGGCTTGATTACGACGCCCGCGAGTATCTCGATAAAGTACGCCGGGGTGACGAAGCACAACTTGCGCTCTATTACGCGATGCGGCGCGCTGCGGGCGATGATATTGCTCGGGTCGCGCTGGTTTCAATTCGCGACCCCCGCGATGAGGCGTGGATCCTTGCGCTCGACATCGTTGACGAGGCCGGAAAAGCCGTTGTGATTCGTGACGCGCAAGCAGGTGTCGTTCGCGTCGCTTGCTCGCGTGCGGATCTGGACGCTTCGCTTGACGCATTGTTGGCGCGCTGTGATTTTCTCACTACACAAGGCCACGAGCATTTTCCGGTTGGCGACGATCCGCCATGTAACTTTTGTGCGTACGCAGGGGCTTGTCGTGAACGGCCCGGTGCAGGAGAGCGCATCTTTGCGCGCTGATCCGCGTCCGAATGTCAGCGGCGCTCCCTTCGGGGCCGCAGGTGCAACCATCGTTTTAACCCCAAGCCAACAACGCGTCGCTCACGCAAGTGAACCAGTCGTTATGGTTACGGGAGCGCCAGGTTCTGGAAAAACCACGGCGCTGGCAGCAAAAGCGTTGGCTAGCCCCGCCGGTACTCGGGGCATCGTTATCGCATCACATGCATCGAGCGCGAGCGCGTTCGTCCAAGCGATGCGTTCGCTGAGCAACAACATCGATCTTGGCTTCGTAAGAGTCGCCACGTTGGCGGACCATGTCGCCCGTTGGCTGTGTGCTTCATATGTCAGTGCCGGCGTGACGCCGATGCTGGCAGTGGGCGGCACTGGCGTGGTGCGCCACATTTTGGGCAGCGCTGCTAAGGGTTTGCTCGATATGTCCTGGCCGCTGTTTGCGCGCAGTGACATTAATTTAGATTTACCGCACCTAAGCCGACCAGAAGCGTTTTTAGAGGAAGCGGCCGATCTGTTCACCCTCTTGCAGCGCTCGCGTATTACGCCGCAAGAGTTCGAAGAAGGTGCAGCGGCTGGCTTGGCAGCGTTTTACGGCGAGCAGACCGAGCGCGCTGTCGTGCTATTGCAAGATCCGCTGGTTCGCAAGCGTGCTAGCGGCCGCGGCCGTGACGCCTGCCGCGCTGATGCTGCCAGCCTTGCGGCGCAGCGCAAGGCAGAACTTGACACGGTCGCAATTCTTGGACAGCTCTATCGCGCGTACCAAAACGTTGCAACCGAGCATGCGCTTCGATCTCCCGAAGATCTCGTCGACCACGCTAATCGCTGGCTATCAAACGATCCGGTGGCAGCGCTGCGCGTCGCCAAATCGATTGACTTCCTTCTCGTCGATGATGCAGAAGATGCCCAGCCTGGACTTGTGACACTCATCAAGAGCTTACGCGAACAGCATGCCTTCCAGCTGATCGTGGCGGGTTGCGAAACCGCTCGCATCGATGGATTAGATGGACGCCGCTCGGCGTTACCGAGCTTCACTGACGCGGTTGCCATAGCACTACCAAGCACCACGCCGGCGATGCAAAGCGTTGAACGTTTTTCTGATGAAACAGCCGAAGCAGACTGGCTAGCTGTGCAGATCGCAGAGCTGCTGCGTGGTGGCGTGCCCGCTCACAGAATTGCCCTGCTCAGTCGCTCCACTGATGCCGCAGCAATCTATTGCAGTCTGCTGCGCGAGCGCGGGATCGAGGTTGCCAAACCGAGCTCGCTCTTCGAGCGGGAAGACGAAATGGCAGATCTGCTTGCGCTTGCGAGATTGCTTGACGATCCGCTCGATCAAGTTTCGCTCTTGCGCGTTCTTGCGTCCCCGCTCGTCGGACTCGCGGATGCAAGTCTGTGGGCGTTGTGCCGCGAGCCGGTACCTAACCAACAGCTCGTGCTGGAGGTCGCCGCACCAAGTGATGAATCAATATCGAGTGGGCGACCAGCACGCGGGACCCTCGCGCGCAACTTTGCCACTGGAGAAGCCGAAGAGGCGTTATTGCCCGCAGCCCGCGAGGCAGTTGTGAACTTTCGGGCTGATTTGGTTCGGTGGCGCCAAGAATGTCGCGGTTTACCCGCACAGCAACGCTTTACGTATTTGGCGCAAGTAGCCGGGTACCAACAGAGCTGGAGGTCCGCCTCAGCCGCGCAACGTGAGCGTTTGGTTGACGATATGCGCCGCCTGACCCAAGCGATTGCGTCTGCAGCAACGCTAACAAATACCGATCGATTCTCAGCCATCGCTTCGCTGCTCGAAAGCAACGTTGTTTCGCTTCAACCGGCCCGCCGTGTCGAAGGCGCAATTGCCACCGACAGCATTGTCGCAGTGAAGGGTCAGCGCTTCGAGCACGTTTTTGTCGCCGGTGTGGCCCACGAGCGCTTCCCTCGCATTTACACTTCACACGCTATGGCGTTCTCTCGGGGCTACGGACTTATCGTGCGAGAAAATATTGCACCGGGTGCCGCACAAACCGCTAAGTTTGCATGGTACTATGCAAAGTTTGGTGCTAAGGCGATGTATCTTGACGAGGAGCGGCGCGCGCTTCGCTACGGTCTGTCTCGAGGACGTCGCAGTGCCACAGCAACGGGTTTTGGAAGCCCGCCATATTGGGCACGCGAGCACGATTTGCTCGCCGGATTAGAAGATGTTGCACAAAGTGATCCCGCGTAATGTTAGGCGTGCCTCGTGTGCGCTCGTCGTGTGCTGGCTGCTCGCATCAGCGGTTTCGCTTGCCGATCAACAAAGGGCGTTAACGTTGGCTGGAGTCACGCTTGGCGATCCGGTCGCCGAAGCAGTGAAAACCTTTGGTACGCCGGGCCTCGTCCAAACGACAGACCAAGGCAATGAATGGCGCTGGTTTGTCACCGAAGGTCTGGATGTGGACCTGTTGACGGACAACAACAGTATCGTTCGGCAGATTCTTGTTGCGCAGCCCGAGCCGGCAAACGGTAAGACACCGCCGCTTGTTCAACCCAAAGAGTTCGGTTTGTTGCAAAAAACCGCCACGAGCGCCGCGGCTGCCATGAAGTCGATGGGCGCAATGCGCCAGACTGAGCCTGAGAACACGTATAGCGCGTGGCAACTCGGCAGCGGATTCATCATCTTAGAACTCGCAGGCGGCAAAGTGCTCAAAATTCTTGCGCTGGAGCGCGAGGCTGCCGTTCGCCTCGGCTATGTGAGCGGCGCGCCGCCGCCGGCATATCGCGCGCCACGCCTGGTCAACCAATATCCGGTCAACTATCCGAAGGGAGCTATCGAACGGCACGCTCAGGGAACAGTCGTAGTCGCCGTGGACATTGCAAGTTCAGGTGCAGTGAGCGATGTTCGTGTCGTTGTTTCATCAGGAGATCCGGATATCGACGCGGCTGAAAGCTTGAGCATGCGGCGCTCGACGTTTCGACCGGCGCTGTGCGACGGCGTTCCCTGTGCAAGCTTGTACATGGACCGCGAAGAGTATACCCTAAGTCTGTGACTGCGCTCGTTCGATAGCGCTCCACACGCGTTCTGGAGTCATCGGCGTTTCGTACGGTACCGCGCCGCTTGCGTTGCGAATCGCGTTACCGATAGCGGCGCTCGGCGTCGTCATGGGCGGCTCGCCAACCCCTCGCATGCCATGCGGGCCTTCCTCCGAAGGATTTTCGATAACGATTGATTCGATCGCGGGCGCATCGACGACAGTCGGCAACAGATAATCATGGAAACCGGGATTGAGGATCCCACCGTCGCCGAATTTGAGTTCCTCACACAGTGCAAAGCCAAGCCCTTGCACTGCGCCTCCTTCGATCTGGCCGATGACGCCGTTTGGATTGATTGCGAAGCCGACATCTTGCGCGGTGACGATGCGGCTGACTTCGACGCGGCCGGTTTGCGGGTCGACCGCGACCTCTGCGGCGCTGGCCGTAAACGATGGTGCGAGCCAAGCAGCGAAGTCGTGCGACTGGACGAGCTCTGCGTC
>JBPYDX010000178.1:0-3536 GCA_051986115.1 Candidatus Eremiobacteraceae bacterium | reverse complement strand
GCAGCACCGGGAGCCGACGCTCAATCTATGGTGCTCATTTTGAAGACGACCATCGGTGACTACGTCAAAAATGGAGTGCCCCAAGACTTGGTGGACGCCGCGAAGCGCCAGCTCGTTACGCAAGCTGAATTCAATCGCAACTCGATTAGCGGGCTGGCTGACGCATGGTCTGAGGCCCTTGCCGTGCAGGGCGCATCGTCGCCCGACGACGATATTGCCGCCTTTTCGAAGGTGACCAAGGCTGATGTCGATCGCGTTGCGCGCCGTTATCTTGTCAATAATACTGCGGTTGTCGGCATCCTCACACCACGGAACTCAGGAGCTCCGGCCGCCAGCAAAGGGTTCGGCGGAACCGAGTCATTTGTGCCGCAGCAGCGAGCCGCTGTTGAGCTGCCGGATTGGGCGCAGAATGTGTTGACGCAAATCAACGTTCCGCAATCAACTTTGACACCGCAAGAAGTCAAATTGCCCAACGGTCTTCGCCTCATCGTTCAGCAAGAAACCGTTTCGCCGACAGTGACCGTGATCGGACGCGTAAAATCCAATCCTGATTTAGAAACGCCTACCGGCAAAGAGGGCGTCAATGGCATGCTGAACGAGCTGTTTTCCTATGGCACCCAATCGCTTGACCGAGTCGCGTTCCAGCGCGCCCTCGACGACATCGGTGCGTCTGAAAGCGCCGGCACTGACTTTTCTATCTCTGTTCTCTCGAGCGACTTCGATCGAGGCGTGCAGTTATTGGCAGACAACGTGCTGCATCCCGCATTGCCGCCGGCGAATTTTGACATCGTGCAGCGCCAGCTGGCATTTTCGATTAAAGGCAGAATGCAAACGCCTGATTATCAGGCCGAGCGAGCACTGAGTACTGCGCTTTATCCCAAAGACGACCCCGAACAACGCGAAGCAACCCCGACTACCATTAGCGCCCTCACACTTGACGATGTGAAGAATTACTACCAAACTATTTTTCGGCCGGACCTCACGACGATCGTCGTTATCGGTGATGTGACCAAAGAACAGGCGCAGGCAAGCATAGAAAAGTGGTTTGGCTCTTGGTCTGCAACTGGACCGCAACCACCGACGCAGTTGCCACCGGTGCCACCCAATTCGCCGTCGGTCGTCACCGTACCAAATAATTCGCGCGTCCAAGACTCCGTAACGCTTGCCGAGACAATCGGCGTGACTCGCTCAAGCCCTGACTACTATGCCCTCCAAGTGGGGGACCACGTTTTGGGCGGGGGTTTTTATGCAACGCGGCTGTACCGCGACGTGCGCGCAGAAGCGGGGTTGGCCTACGAAGTCAGTAACGACTTGAGCGTCGGCAAGACGCGCGCGACCTATGCTGTAAATTTTGGCTCCGACCCGCAAAATGTGACGAAGGCTCGAACAATCATCGTGCGCGATGTGAAGGCGATGCAGACGGCTCCCGTGTCAGCTAACGAGCTGCAAATTGCAAAGGCGCTGTTGCTGCATGAGATTCCGCTTAGCGAGTCGAGCGAAGACACCATTGCGAATGGCTTGCTCGGTCTGGCGCTTGCAGATCTCCCATTGGACGAACTGCAACAGTCGGCTCAGCGATACGCCGGAACTACCGCACAACAAGTGCAAGCCGCTTTCGCAAAATGGATTCGCCCCGACGGCTTCGTTCAGGTGACGCAGGGGCCGCCGCCGCAATAGAACGCTGAAAACAGTTCGTTAGCGTCAGTCGCCCGATTCGCCAGCCGGCGCGAGCAATTCGAACGCGCCTTGCGCTGCGATTTTTTCTCCAGCTCGTAAACCACTGAGAATTTGCGTCGTTGAGGAGTCTGAGGCTCCAACGCTGACCACTCGAGGCGAAAATTTTTGCGAATTGTCGCCGGCGCCTTGGTTCTGGACGAAAACTAGGGTGTTTCCCGTCTGAGGATCTTGCACGATCGCCGCGGTCGGAACCAAAATGCCGCGAGCGCGTCCAACAACGATGCTTGCATCGACTGCATCGCCGGCAAAGGCGGTTGGCGGCAGTCCATTGACCACCACCGTTGCTTGTTGCGTCGTCGGATCGACTGCGGCGACGACAGCCACGACCTTGCCGTTATACAACGACTTGCTACGGGCCACGCGTAACGTCGCGGTGTCGCCGACGTGGATGCGAGCCGCAAGCTCACCAGCAACTGATAAGGTCGCTGTGTGTTCGATGGGAGCCCCGACAGTTACGACAGCAATCGTCGGATCGACGCTTTCTCCAGGATGTTTGAGCACCGCAGTGACAACGCCGTCACTCGGAGCTCGCAGCGTGGCGCTGGCGAGCTCGCGCTCGGCCTGGGCCAGTGCTGCCTGCGCGCGCTCTGCTTGGCCGCGCGCCGCCAACACGTCCGCGCGTGCTTGACCTGTGTTGCCGGGATCGTATAGTGTGTTGCGTCCGCTGACGAGCGCTTCATAATGAATTTTGGCTGCGCGAGCGTCAGCTTGATCGGAGGCGAGCTGGCTTTCTTGCGCTTGCACATCTTTGGCTGCTGCGACACCGGCGCTATAGAGCGTTTGAACGCGCTGCAACGCACGCTCATCGGCCTGCACTTTGAGATCAGCTTGTCGAACCGCGGTTACCGCGTCTGCATTGCGCATCGTTACTGATGATGCCGTGCTCTGCAACGAACCAGTTGCAGCGTCAGCGTCGCCGCGAGCTTGGTCGACGGCGAGCGCGAAAGGCTGCGGGTCGAGTTGCGCGAGCGCGTCGCCGGCACTAACTTGCTGCCCCACGTGAACGTCAATACTTTGTATTTTGCCCGACACGACAAAGGCAAGTGACGCCGCGCTCCCGGGCGGCGGACCGACACGGCCGTGGGCAACAACACGCACTGGAATTTCGCCTTGTTGCGCCGACACGATCTCTACGGCAGGCGCAACTTCGCTTGTGGCTTGCTGGCGCCGGTGACCAAGAATTATCGTCAACGCAATGATCGCGATGACAAGAGCGATCAAAACCCAAAAACGTCGCAGGATGCTCATGGCCCAAGCTCCAGCTCGACAACGGCTCGGGCCAGCGCTTCGTCATAGATGGCAGACAGTTCGGAAAGGCGCGCGTCTGCATAGGTTGCACTGGCAGCGGTGCGCTCTAAGCTTGAAGTGGCGCCCGTCCGATAGCCGATCGTCGTGGCGTTGAGTTCTTCTTCTGCTGCTTGGCGCGCTTTTGTCGATGCTGCCGTAGCCAGCATGGCTGCGTTGAGCGTGCGTACCGCGGACGCTACTTCAACAGTCACCAAACGGCGCGTTGCATCTAACTCCGAACGTGCAATGATCAAAGCTGTTTGTGCGTCGCTGATGCGAGTTGTTTGCGAACCGTTGAGCGGCAGTTCGAAGGATGCGTTGATGGTCGGTCCTTTAATCGCTTGGCCTGTGTCGATGCCGTGTTCGTAGCCCGCCGACACGGTGACTGCAGGAAGGTTAGCAGCGCGAGCGGCGTTGACTCCCGCAGATGCAGCCGCCACGTTTGCTTTGGCCGAGAGGACGTCAGCGCGCACTGTCATGGCCCATTGTACCGCCGTGTCAATGGATGCTCC
>JBPYDX010000177.1:0-10751 GCA_051986115.1 Candidatus Eremiobacteraceae bacterium | reverse complement strand
GAAAATGTAGGTCAACGCCACTTCAACGCGCTTGTCGCGCGGTAGATCGATTCCGGCTATGCGGGCCATGTGTTCTCCTTACCCCTGCGCCTGCTTATGCTTGGGGTTCTCGCAAATCACTCGCGTGCGGCCGGCACGCTTGATGATCTTACATTTTGCACAAATTTTCTTAACACTGGGTCTAACTTTCACGCTTGATCCTTTTACTTGTAGCGGTAGGTAATGCGGCCTTGAGTGAGATCGTAGGGTGACAGCTCTACCAACACCCGATCGCCTGGCAAAATGCGAATGAAGTTCATGCGTATCTTGCCTGACACGCGGGCTAGCACTTTATGCCCGTTGCTTAATTCGACGCGAAAGAAGGCGTTGGGCAAGGGCTCGACGACCGTGCCTTCAACTTCGATTGCTTCCTCTTTGGTCGACCCTACTTGTTCGGCGCGCTCGGTTTTTTTCTTCTTTTTATCCGATCGCTTGAAGCTGCCCGGGCGTCTGCCTGGCGTCAACCTGATCTCCTTTCGGCCGGCGTAAATTGTCTGGAATGTAGTTTGGTTTTGCTTGAGCTTCGGTAAGCGTTAAAATTTCAAATCCATCGCCAACAACTGCAACGGTATGCTCAAAGTGAGCCGAGAGTTTGCCATCCGCAGTGACGACCGTCCACTTGTCAGCCAGCGTCTTGACTCGGAACGTGCCCACATTGACCATGGGCTCGAGCGCAAACACCATACCCGTTTTAAGGATGATGCCGGCGCCGGGGCGCCCATAATTTGGAACCGGCGGTTCTTCATGTAGCGCCGTGCCGATGCCGTGACCAACAAGGGCGCGAACGACTGAGTAGCCTTGCGATTCAACGTACGACTGCACCGCATGGCCGATATCGGAGATGTGAATGCCCGGCCGCACCATCTCAATCGCAATTCCAAGCGACACTTGCGTTACACGCAGCAGCTGCTGCGCGGCATCGGAAATCTGGCCAACGGCCACGGTTGTTGCCATATCGGAAAACCAGCCGCCGACGCACGAGCCGATATCGATCTTGAAGATATCGCCGTTCTGCAGCGCCCGCTTTCCCGGAATGCCGTGCACGATCTCATCGTTCACCGAGGTGCAAATAGAACCGGTGAAGCCGTGATAACCCAAAAAAGCTGGGGTACCCCCATCTGCCCGAATGAGCTCGTCGGCATACGCATCAACCTCAGCGGTTGTGACGCCCGGCTTAACCACCGCTTTGAGCTTCTCGAGCGCTCTTGCGGTAATTCGCCCGCTTTCGCGCATGCGGTCTAGCTCGCGTGCGCTCTTACAGGTAATCATGCGCTTTTTCCAACCGGCGCCTTAAGCGCGGTGAGTATCCGGTTGAAGACGGTATCGACGTCGCCGTTGCCATCGATCACGCGCAGCAAACCCGCAGCGCCATAGTATTCTGTCAGCGGCGCAGTCTTGCGCTGATATTCATCCAACCGAGCTAACACTGTCATTTCGTCGTCATCTTGGCGCTGGATCAGAGGCCCGCCGCAGCGGTCGCACACACCCGGCAGGCGTGTCGGAGCAGACTCAACATGATAGGGTGTCTGGCAAACTGCGCACAGCCTGCGCCCTGTTAGCCGGCGCAACACCTCCGCCGGATCGACTTTAATCTCGATGACCCCATCCAGGGGCAAATGCTTTGCGTGCATCATGGCGTCAAGCGCCGTTGCCTGCTGCGCCGTTCGCGGGAAGCCATCGAGAACAAATCCATTTTGCGCATCCTGCGCTTCTAAGCGCTCTCCGACTAAGCCGATCGTGACATCGTCAGGCACGAGCTTGCCTGCATCCATATACGTTTTGGCGACCGTACCCATGGGCGTGCGCTCTTTGACGGCGTTGCGAAAAATATCGCCCGTACCAATTTGCGGTATGCCAAATGTCTGCGCCAGCAATCTCCCTTGCGTACCCTTGCCCACGCCGGGTGGCCCCAGGAGCACTAAACGCCATGCGCGAGCGCTCATTGCTTAATGAAACCTCGGTAGTCACGCATCGCCAGGCGAGCCTCAATCTGGGTGAGCGTATCTAGGGCAACGCCTACAACGATCAACAACGAGGTCGATCCCAAATAGAACGTCGTTATGTGCGTCAGGCTTTGCGTGACGTTGGGCAAGATCGCGAGCAGGCCGAGATAGATGGCCGCGACTGCAGTAATCCGGTGCAAGATTTTTTGGAGATAGTCAGTCGTTGGCTTGCCGGGTCGAATACCGGGAATAAATCCCCCCTGCTTTTTCAGTGAATCGCCAATATCCATGATGTTGACAACCACTTCGCTGTAAAAGAACGTGAACGCGATAACCAGCATAAAGTACACAAAATTGTACAAGAAGCTACCGTAGTTGAAGTACAAGGCGATGAACTGGGCCACGTTGCGCTCCCAAGGAATCGTGCTCTGCCCGAACCAGCCGGATATCTGCTGGGGGAGCAGCAAGATGGAGATCGCAAAAATGATCGAGATAACGCCGGCATTGTTCAGGCGCAACGGGATATAGGTGCTGCGCCCACCATATACTTTACGCCCGATAACGCGCTTGGCATACTGTACCGGGACCCGACGCTGGCCTTGGTACATGAACACGATGGAGATGAGCGAGAGCAGCGCGATTATGCCGAAGATGACCAAGCCCAAGATGTTGAGGCCACCTTTTTCGCCGAGCGCGAGGGTCTGAGCGAAATAGACCGGGTAACGCAAGATGATGCCGACGAAAATGATAAGCGACACGCCGTTGCCGATACCTTTGTCGGTGATCTGCTCACCCAACCACATGAGCCAAATGGTGCCGCCAGTCAGCGTGACGACGACCATAACGAGATACCACAGGTCCGAGCGCTCGAAGACATGTAACCGGTTGAGCATGACCACCATGGCTGTAGCCTGGAGAATCGCGAGCACAACGGTAAGCCAGCGGGTGTACAGACCAACTTGGCGCCGCCCTTCCTCACCTCCGTGCTGCATCATATCCTTGAGCTGAGGAAACACTACCGTCATGAGCTGCATGATGATGCTGGCGTTGATGTACGGCGTGATACCCATGGCAATCACGGAGAAGTGCTGGAGCGCACCGCCTGAGAGGAATCCTAAGAAATTGAGAAATTGCCCGCCAGCGAGCACCTGCTGCCAGGCTTGTACGTTAACGTAGGGCACCTGGACGTACACCATCGTCACGAACACTGCAAACGCACCAAACACAAAGAGAATGCGATTCCGGATTTCCGGAACAACCAGTGCGTTAGCTAGGTTTCGCCAGATGTTCATGTCGGCGAATCAGTCCTCAAACGTGGCGCCAGCCGCTTCGAGTTTAGCCCGGGCAGCCGCCGAAAAGTGAACGTCCTTAAAGCGCAGGCCTGCCGGCGCGTCGCCTACACCTAAGATTTTCACGCCGTTCTTGCGCTTGGTAATCAAGCCGGCTTCATACAGCGCTTGTGGAGTTATTGGTTGCGCGCCGCTCCACGACTGGAGGTCGCCAACGTTGACGACCGCATACTCGGTGCGAAACACTTTGGTCGAGCGCGCCTTTTGCGACACGCCGCGACGTTGCGGCAGCCGACGAAACCACGGCGTCTGGCCGCCCTCAAAGTTTGGTCCTTTGCCGCCGCCCGAGCGCGCGGTTTGCCCTTTGCCGCCTTTACCGCCCGTCTTCACAAGGCCGCTGCCATGACCGCGGCCAACGCGGACACGTTTTGACTTCGAGCCGTACGCCGGCTTAAGATCCGACAGCTTCACCGTTTTGCATTCTCCCTAAAACTTCGTCCGCCGTCTTACCCCGCGCAGCGGCAACGTCTTCCACCGTGCGCAGTCTGCGCAAGCCTGCGACCGTGGCTTGAATGACATTGATTGGATTGTTCGATCCCAATGACTTCGTTAGAATGTCATGGACGCCAGCAAGCTCCAGGACCGCACGCATTGCGCCACCGGCGATGACGCCAGTCCCTTTCGTGGCTGGTTTCATGAGCACTTTGCCCGACCCAACGTGAGACTCAATCGGATGGGGAATGGTACGCCCAACCATCGGCACAGTAATGAGTGCACGCCGCGCGTCTTCGACGCCCTTACGAATCGCCTCGGGCACTTCGCGTGCCTTTCCCAAGCCATAGCCGACGCGACCTTGGCGGTCACCCACGACGACGAGTGCTGAAAACGAGAAGCGCTTGCCGCCCTTGACGACCTTGGCGACGCGATTCACGCGTACGACTTGCTCTTCCAGACCCGAGCCGTCGGTAATTCGCGCCATCCGCTAAAACTCCAATCCGGCGCCGCGCGCCGCGTCTGCAAGTGCTTTAATCCTACCGTGATATTTGTAACCACCGCGATCGAAGACAACTGAGGTGATACCCTTATCTTTTGCACGCTGCGCAATCGCAGCCCCAACCTTCTCGGCAGCACCCAAGCCGCGCAGCGACTCCAAGCCCGACGAGATACTCTTCTCCCGCGTTGATGCTGCGGCCAGCGTGTTGCCGGTCGTATCGTCGATCAGCTGCACGTAGATGTGGTGCAAGCTGCGAAAGACAGACAGGCGCGGTCGCGCCGACTCGCCGCTGAGGTGCTTACGCACCCGAGCGTGGCGGCGCGTGCGCAACGTGTTTCGACTGATTGAGCGTGCCATCTGCTTCCTACCTTATTTCTTGGTCGCCGTCTTGCCGGCCTTACCAAGTTTGCGGCGAACGCGTTCGCCTTCGTAACGGATGCCTTTCCCTTTATACGGTTCCGGTGGCCGCAGGCTGCGAATTTGAGCTGCGACTTGGCCGACTTGCTGCTTGTCCGCTCCGCTGATCGCAATCTTGTTTGTGCCTTCAACCTTGATCTCGATGCCGGCCGGCGGCTCGAAGACCACCGGGTGCGAAAATCCCAACGTCAAGCCGAGCTTTTTGCCTTGCATCTGCGCACGGTAACCGACGCCTTGAATCTCAAGCGATTTGGAGAAGCCTTGCGTCACGCCGCTGACCATGTTCGCAATGAGCGAGCGCGTCAGGCCGTGCAGCTGGCGGCTGCGCTTGGCCTCATCCGGGCGCGTTACATTCACCACAGTGCCGTCGACCTTGACCGCAATCGGTTCGGCATACTGCATCGTCAGTTGCCCTTTTGGACCTTTGACTGCAACGGTGTGATCGGAAACCGTCACGGTCACGCCGCTGGGGAGATGAACTGGCAAACGTCCGATTCTACTCATCGCACTACCAAACGAACGCCATAACTTCGCCGCCGAAACCAAGGCGCTTTGCTTGGCGGCCGCTCATGATACCCTTGGACGTCGACATGATAACCAGACCAAGGCCACCCATGCACTTAGGAATATCACCCTTGGGGGTATAGATCCGTAAGCCCGGCCGGCTGATTCGCTGCAGACCATTGATAACTCGCTCGCGATGCTCACCGTATTTGAGCGTAATGCGAATAACGTCTCGGGGCGAACCGTTGACGACCTCAAAGTTCTTAATAAATCCCTCGTCACGCAGCACTTTGGCGACTTCTTTCTTCATCCGCGATGCCGGCACGTCCACACGTTCATGGTGCGCAACGTTGGCATTACGGATTCTGGCCAGCATGTCTGCGATGGGGTCGGTGATCACTGCCATTGACGCTTTAACCCTTCGTACACAAGCACTACCAAGAAGCCTTGGTAACGCCGGGAATTTGTCCGCGGTGCGCGAGCTCACGGAAGCAGATGCGGCACAATCCGTATTTGCGCAGATAGCCGCGCGGTCGGCCGCAGCGGCGGCAGCGGTTGTGCTTGCGCACGGAAAACTTCTCGTTGCGCTTGCTCTTCTCAATCATTGCGGTTGTAGCCAATCGTTTTGCGCCCAGCTTACGCTGCAGCGCCCTCCTTGCGCAGCGGCATTCCCATCTCGGCCAGGAAGGCCAGTGCATGTTCGTCATTTTTTGCGGTGGTGACAATCACGATGTCCATCCCGCGAACCATATCGATCTTGTCGTAATTGATTTCCGGAAACACCAACTGCTCGCGCAATCCCAACGCATAGTTGCCCCGACCATCAACCGAACCACGCGACATGCCGCGAAAATCGCGAATGCGCGGGAGCACGACGTTCACTAGCTTGTCAAAGAACGCGTACATGCGCTCGCCTCGCAGCGTGACTTTGGCGCCGATTTGCATGCCCGCTCGCAGCTTGTATGTGGCCACGCTTTTGGTCGCACGGGTAACCACCGGCTTTTGCCCCGTGATGGCTGTCAGGTCGGCAACGGCACCGTCAATTGCTTTAGGGTTGGCGACGGCTTCGCCGACGCCCATATTGACGACGATCTTCACCAGGCGCGGCACTTCCATCGTATTTTTCAATTTGAATCGCTCGCGCAATGCAGGCTGGACTGATTTAAGGTAACGCTCGTGCAGTCTGTTCATAGCGTTATGCCTTCACGGGCCGTTCGGCCGGTTCGTTGCAACGCCGGCAGACGCGTTCACGCGCGCCGGCTGACTCATGGAACGCGATCTTTGACGGTTTGTTGCATTTTGGGCAGACATACATCAGCTTGCTAACGGGCAGGGGCATTTCTTTTTCCAAAATGCCCGCCTTGGCTTTGGGCGTCGCTTTGCTGTGACGCTTCACAACGTTGATGCCTTCAACCTCAGCTTTGCCTTCACGCGAGAAAACGAGTTTAATTTTCCCGCGCTTGCCCTTGTCTTTTCCCGCCAGCACGACGACGTTGTCGCCTGCAGCGAGGCGCAGCTTCGCTGCCATTACAGAACCTCCGGAGCTAAAGAAATAATCTTCATAAAGTCACGGTCGCGCAGTTCGCGCGCCACGGGACCAAAGATACGGGTACCGCGTGGATTTTTCTGTTCGTTGATAAGCACCGCAGCGTTTTCATCAAAACGAATGAACGAGCCGTCAGGCCGACGCATCTTCTTTTTCTGCCGAACGATCACGGCCTTGACAACATTGCCCTTCTTCACAGCGGCGCCGGGAATAGCTGTCTTGACAGTGGCAACGACAATGTCGCCAACGTACGCGTACGGGTGGCGCGAGCCACCGCTCACATGGAAGACCATGATCTCGCGCGCGCCCGAATTGTCCGCGACTTTCAGGCGCGTCTGTGCTTGGATCACTTCGCGCGCTCCAAGATCTCAACCAGTCGCCAGCGCTTTGTCGCACTCATCGGTCGCGTTTCCTCAATGCGGACCAAATCGCCGACGTTGGCCTCATTGCGCTCGTCGTGCGCAGCGAAGCGTTGCGAACGGCGCACAGTTTTGCCATATGTCATGTGCGCACGCCGCGACTCGGTCACGACAATGATTGTCTTGCGCATGCTATTGGAGGCTACCCGGCCGACTTTGCCTTTGCGTGTCGGTCGCGCTGTCGTTTGTTCCATCGTCATCCCGCTAACTTCCGCTCGGCCAAGATCGTGTACAAGCGCGCAATTTGCTTGCGCAACTTGCTCACGGTCGCGTGATCTTCCAGATGCCCTGTCACGAGCTGGAAGCGAAGGTTGAAAAGCTCTTCCTTGGTTGCCGTGAGCTTGTCTTCGAGTTCTTGCGAGGTGAGCTCGCGCAAACTACGCAGTTCGCTATGCTTCAAGCGCTTCACCCGCCCTTTCGCGTCGCAGCACTTTCGTGCGGATTGGCAGCTTGAACGCCGCCAGACGCAACGCTTCGTTGGCCACAACATCGTCGACGCCGGACAGCTCGAAGAGGACGCGTCCAGGACGCACGACCGCTACCCAACCCTCCGGTTGGCCCTTGCCAGAACCCTGACGAGTTTCAGCCGGTTTTTTGGTGTACGACTTATCCGGGAAGATCGTAATCCAGACTTTGCCGCCACGCTTAATGTGGCGGGTCATCGCGATACGGGCCGCTTCGATCTGACGGTTTGTGATCCAAGCAGGTTCAAGTGCTTGCAATCCATACTCGCCGAAATGCAAGTCGTTCCCCGACTGCGCGCGTCCGGTCATCCTGCCGCGTTGAACTTTTCTGTGCTTGACTCGTTTTGGCGTCAACATAGTTATTCTTTGCTCTCTGTCTCAGGCACGAGCTCACCGGCCGGTTCTTCGGTTGCCAATTCCGGTGCAGGTGTCTCGACGGCGGGCGGTTGTGCCGGCTCCTCGACCGCAAGCGGCGCTGGTTCCTCAGCTGCGGGAACTTCCGTAGGAGGCGCTGCCGGCGCAGCCGTCGCTGCGGGTTGCTCGGCTGCGGGCTTAGCAGCGCGCGGCGTTCGCGTTCGTTGCACCGGTCGTGCGCTGCGCGCAGCTGCTGCATCCGGCTTTACTTTGCCATCGGGCAACACTTCACCCAAATACACCCAAACTTTCACGCCGATACGGCCGAAGGTTGTGTAGGCTTCGCTGTGTGCATAATCGATGTTGGCACGCAGCGTGTGCAACGGTACTTTGCCTTCGAAGTTGCGCTCAACGCGCGCGATTTCTGCGCCGCCCAAGCGACCGCCGACCTGGACCTTGATGCCCTTGGCACCGGCTTTCATCGTGCGTTGAATCGCCTGGCGCATAGCGCGGCGGAAGGCAATGCGCTTTTCGAGTTGATCGACGATGTTGTTGGCGACGAGTTTGGCATCCAGTTCCGGATGCTTGATCTCAAGGACGTTGACGTTGACTTGCTTGCCAGAAACTTTTTCGAGCTGTTTTTTGAGCTCTTCAATACCAGCACCACGCTTGCCGATGATGATGCCCGGTTTGGCGGTGCTGATGACGATGCGGATTTGGTTTGCACGCCGCTCGATTTCCAGTTTTGACACTGCCGCCGAGCGCGACAAACTGTCCACGAGTTTACGCATGCGTAAGTCCTCGTGGAGCCAATCACGATAATGTTTGTTCTCAAACCACCGCGAATCCCATGTTCGCGTGATACCGAGGCGAAAGCCGACGGGATTAACCTTCTGACCCACTATGCGTCCTCTCCGTCGGTAACGATGATGGTCACGTGTGACATCTTCTTTCTTTTAAATCCGGCTTGGCCGCGCGCTCTTGCTTCCAGCCGTTTGAATGCAGGACCGCCGTCAACTGTTGCTTTGGCGATAACCAGATCGGCTGTCTTCAAACCATGATTATTCTCGGCGTTGGCGACAGCAGAGCGAAGAATCTTGCCGATTGCCTTGGCCGCCGACACTGGCGTAAACTCAAGCATCGTCAGCGCGCGATCAACACGCTTGCCCCGAATCGCGTCCACCACGCGGCGCGCTTTACGCGGCGGCACGCGCAGAAACTTTACCGTTGCGCGAGCGTTCACTTGACTTCAACCTTTTCCGCCGACGCTGCACCACTGCCGTGCCCGCGGAACAAACGTGTGGGAGCAAACTCGCCGAGCTTGTGCCCAACCATGTTCTCTTGGATGTACACCGGTATGTGCTTTTTGCCATCGTGCACGGCGATCGTATGCCCGACCATCGCGGGAATGATCGTGGAAGCACGCGACCATGTCTTGATCACACGCTTTTCGCGCGCTGCGTTCATGCGCTCGATTCGAACGAGCAAATGATCGGCCACAAACGGCCCTTTTTTCGAAGAACGACTCACTTTTTGCCTCGCCGCTTCACAATAAACTTCGTGGTGCGCTTGTTGCGCCGCGTCTTTTTACCCATTGTCATCTCGCCCCATGGCGTTGTCGGTGGTCGGCCTGCAGTCGAGCGCGCCTCGCCGCCGCCGTGCGGATGGTCAACCGGGTTCATGGCGACGCCGCGAACGTGCGGGCGTTTTCCTAGCCAGCGCGAGCGTCCAGCTTTACCGATGCTTTGATTCTCGTGGTCCACGTTACCAAGCTGTCCGATCGTCGCGCGGCACACAACCGCAATTTTACGCACTTCGCCTGAGGGCATGCGAATTTGCGCGTACTCGCCTTCCTTGGCCATGAGCTGGGCAGCGCCGCCCGCCGAGCGCACAAGCTTGCCACCTTCTCCCGGAGCCATTTCAATATTGTGAACGACGGTGCCGAGCGGAATGTTTGAAAGCGGCAGCGCGTTGCCGGTTTTGATGTCAGCAGCTGGCCCCGATACGACAATATCACCTTGTGCGAGGCCTAGTGGTGCGAGGATATAGCGCTTTTCGCCGTCGCGGTAATGCAAGAGCGCTAAGCGCGCAGAGCGATTCGGATCGTACTCGAGTGCTGCAACTTTGGCGGGCACGCCGTCTTTGTTGCGCTTGAAGTCAATGACGCGATACATCACCTTATGACCACCGCCACGGTGGCGCGATGTAATGTGCCCGTTGAAGTTACGGCCAGCGGTTTTCTTGAGCGGTTCGGTCAGCTTGCTCTCCGGGCGCTTTTTGCTCAGCCCCTCAAAAGAAGTGATCTGCGCAAAACGCCGGCCAGGAGAGGTCGGTTTGAACTTCTTTAGTGCCACGATTGCCTACGATTCAAAGTAGTTTACGCCCCCGAGCTCGATCTTGTCGCCCTCGCGCAAAGTGACGATTGCTTTTTTCCAGTGAGAGCGCTGAACCGACGGACGCCGTGTGCGCCGGCGCAGGTCATGTTTACGCTTGCCTTTGACGCTGACCGTGTTTACGCGCAAGACCTTAACCTTGAAGAGCCGCTCGATGGCGGACTTAATCAGATGTTTGGTAGCTTGCGGAGCCACTGAGAACGTGTACTGCGAAGCCGCCGTTTGCGCGATCGACTTTTCAGTTACCACAGGACGCACGACCGTGCGACGCATTTCAGCCACCGCACACCTCCGCCAAAGCCTCGAGCGCGTTCTTGCTCAACACAACGCGGTGGTGACTTAATATAGCGGGCACTGAAAGCTCGTCATAGTTGACCACGGTTGCGCGG
>JBPYDX010000176.1:0-9883 GCA_051986115.1 Candidatus Eremiobacteraceae bacterium | reverse complement strand
CCGTGCTTGCCGTCGGCGCGTTCTTTACCTTCATGTCCTACACGCTCGTCGATGCATTTGCAGGCCAGCGGACTTCGCTCGCGCAGTCAAACGCGCCGCTCACAGTACTTTCGCACGTAGCGGGCCTGCCGTTTTTGGGAACACTGTTTGCCGTCGGCGCTACGGTAGGTTTTTTTGCTTGCGCGCTGGCATGTATTAACGCCGGCGCACGCGTGATCTACACGATGTCAAAGCATGGGCTCGTACACGAATCCGCGGCGCAAACCCATCACGAGCACGCGACGCCGCACGTGGCGGTGACTATTTCCACCGCGGTTGTCTTGTTAGCACCGCTATGCTTAATTCTTTGGCACGTGGCGCTCCTCGACGCCTTCGGCTACCTTGGATCTGTCGCTACCTTCGGTTTTCTTTTTGCTTATATTTTGGTATCGATCGGCTCGCCGCTGTTTTTATATCGCCGTGGGGAACTGAGTGCGACGCCGATTATCATGGCGGTGTTGTCGATTGCCATGCTTGTTGTTGCTACAATTGGGAGCGTGTATCCGGTGCCGGCGCCACCGTATAATCTCTTGCCCTATATTTTCCTTGTGCTGCTGGCGGTGGGGCTTGCGCGTTTTCTTTACCTGCGAACCAAGGATCCAAGCATGATCAAGTCGATAGAGGCCGATCTCATCAGCGAAGTTGCTGAGCTCTCGGCCTGAGGTGGTCGACGAGCATCAGCGCCACACCCGCACGCGGCTTGAAGCCTTCAGCGACATCGTCTTCGGATTTTGCCTCGCCCAGCTGGCCCTAACCTTACCTGCGCCAGTTCACTTTACCACCGGGCGCTGGCTCGATATTGCCCTCTTTGCGTTTACGTTCGCCTTCGTGAGCTTCATTTGGTGGAGGCACCATGTGGTGTTTCGTGACTACTTCGTTGCTGACGGCCCGAGCATTGTTTTAAACTTCACACTGCTCGCGGCGGTCGCGCTCATGGCGTACGCTCTCCAAGCATATCTGCATGGCCACGAAGCAATTGCACCAGTCGCGTTGTACGGCGCCGTCTTTGGCATAATGTTCTTGTCGATGGGCCTTATGGTAGGTCGCGGTCTTGCAGAGCGCTCGGGGATTGACGTCAAAACGCGGTATAACGGGAAGAAGATGAGCCTGACCTTCACTGCTATGGGGATCATTTTCTTAGTATCGCTCTTCTTGGTTCCGCTTGGCGTGCGCTGGGTAATATTTTCGTGGCTGCTCGCGCCGATCGCACGCGTAGCCGCTAACCGCTTGGTCAAAAGCGAGGCCTAAAGCGGTGAACTACGCAGATAAGTTCCGGGTCAACCCAGGGGAGCGGCCCAAGCTTGCAAAGATCGATCCCAGCTACCACGGCAAGCATGCGGACAAGAAAGCAGCATCGCGCGAACTCGAGCGAGACAAAGAAAAGCTCTTCGATCTTCAATATTTGCTCTACGCGGAAAACAAGCGTTCCCTGCTCATTGTTTTGCAAGCACTTGACACCGCGGGCAAAGATGGCACGATCAACCATGTACTCAGTTCGATGAACCCCATGGGAGCGTACGCGCACCGCTTCAACGTTCCAACGCCCATCGAAGCTGCGCACGATTTTCTCTGGCGCGCGCACAAGGTGGCGCCCGCGCGAGGCCAAGTGGCGATCTTTAACCGCTCGCATTACGAAGATGTGCTGGCGGTGCGTGTACACAATCTCGTGCCCAAGCACATTTGGTCAGGGCGCTACGATCTGATCAATGGTTTCGAGCGCGATCTCGTGGAGAATAGAACCACTATCCTCAAGTTCTTTTTGTATATCAGCGCCGACGAACAGCTTAAGCGTTTCAAAGATCGTCTTGACGATCCAACCAAGCAGTGGAAGATTAGCGAGTCAGATTATACCGAGCGCAAGTATTGGGATGAGTACACCGATGCGTACGATGACGTATTCAAAAAGACAAGCACCAAGCACGCCCCATGGTACATCATCCCTTCAAATCACAAATGGTTTCGCAACTTAGTTGTCAGCCGCATTGTGGTAGAAACATTAGAATCGTTTGAGATGCGTTTCCCCAAGCCAACGGTCAATCTCGCAGACATCAGGCGCAAATATCATAGCGCCAAACGCCGGCCTACCTAGGGCGGCTCGCAGCAAGCGAGTTGTAGACCGCCGCAAAAACGAACCCGGCGATGCCGGCGACTATCGCAAACACGATGATGTGAATCAATCCGAAACCGTACATGCCGCCGCCGTAGCCACCCGCGTGATGTAAATAAGAGCCTGGGTGCATTTGCATGTAGACGAGCTTGCGATGCACCATCATCGCGTGAATCGGCCACGTGATCAAACCGAGCACGAGAGCAGTTGCTGCAAGCGCGATGCCAAAACCAGCAGTGCTGATTCGGATGATAACCGTTGGTATTGGTGGCGTCTGAGGAGGCTGTGGCGTAGGTTGCATGGAGTGATACTCGCTTTCTTACGTTTCCTTAGACCAAGTCTAATTCAAGTTCGTCGCTTTGCTTAAACCCCATGCCTTCGTAAACAGGCCGCCCCATGCTTGAGGCTCGCAGACGGACGACATCGCAGCCGCGTGACCTTGCCCAATCAATGCTTCGCAACGTAAGCGCTCGCGCCAAGCCTCGACGCCGAAACTCAGGGGAAACATAGACATTGCACACATACGCCGACGGTTTGAGCGTGACTTCACTTCGATGCGACACAGGCAGATAGGCTGCAGCTAAGCCGACAAACACACCGTCGCGTTCGGCGACAAACACAGCGCCGCGGCCGGCTTCAATCAACTCGGAAAAATACGATCGATAGCGCTCGCGCCAGCCCGGAGACTCCTGGTCGAGGTCGCTGCCCTTCAGTTCTAGCACCATGCTGTGGCGTAGGCTAGACGAGGCAACTAATTCATCGGGTCTGATGGCCCGAATTGCGGGTTTTACTTCTGTCATGGATGATTTGCTATTGCGACGGGGTAACGGACGGAATCCTTCGCCGCGGGCTCGTACAGTCTGGGGAATGAAACGGCAGCGACAGATTATTGCTCTCGGTGGCGGCGGATTCTCTCGCCTCAATAACGATCCGCGCATGTGCCGTTATATCTTAGAGCAAACCGGGCGCACAAGACCAAAGGTGCTGTTCATCCCCACCGCAAGTGGCGACGATCCCGCCGCTGCCGTTGCAAATTTTATTAAAGCAGCAAAGCGGCTTGGCGCGAAACCATCGCACCTCTCGCTCTTTACGCAACCACTCGAGCCGCTGCGATCCTTTGTGTTGCGCCATGATGCGGTCTACGTCAGCGGAGGCAACACGAGAAACATGCTGCTGTTGTGGCGGGCATGGGGTCTCGATGTAGCCTTGCGCGCAGCATACGAGCGTGGGATTGTGCTTGCAGGCAGCAGCGCCGGGGCTTTGTGCTGGTTTAAAAATGGTCTGACGGATTCGTGGACAGGCGAGTACCGCGAGCTTGACTGCTTAGGCTGGTTGCGAGGAAGCTTTTGTCCGCACTTTGACAGCGAGCCTAAACGCAGACCCATCTATCGCAAGCTTGTGCGCGCCGGCGTCTTGCCAAGCGGATACGCTGCAGATGATAACGTGGGGTTGCACTACATCGACGACCGCTTGACGCGCATAGTTTCTTCTCGCCGCAGAGCGCTTGCACACAAGCTTGTGCGCAGCGCAGCGAGACTGCGCGAGATCGAACTACAACCTGAACTTTTGTAACCGTTGCTTCTTATTCAGTGACGCTGGGCGCCGGTGTGTGGGCGACGTTGAGGTTTTTGAGAATCTGGAGGGCAGCTTTTTGACCGGTTTCAACTGCGCCGTTCATAAAGCCGCTAAAGTTAATGGAAACGTGCTCGCCCGCAAAATGGACGTTGCCCTGCGGCACGCCTTCGATACCGATAAACTGTGTGTACTGTCCAACAGCGCCGTAAGAGTAAGAGCCACGGTGCCACGGATCGCCGGTCCAATAATCCATGTAGGCTTTGCCGTTCCAGTCGGCGGTGCAGCCAGGATAGAGCAGCTCGATTCCTTTGAGGAACTGACCGACGTATGTGGGATTTGCTGGTGCAAATGAGGGCGCTTTAAATGAGGCACCCCAGTTTCCACCATAGTATGAGGTCAGGATGCCTTCGGGTCCCGGCTGACGGCGCGTGACTTCCCACGTTTGTTGAAAGCCGGTATCGGAATACGTGTAACCGTTATAGCCGAGTTTATACCAAGGACGACTGCGGAATTGCACGTGCAGTTTTGTATTCGTTCCCAGCGGCAAGTGATTGAGCGCGGTCATTTTCAGTGGCGAGAAGTCAGCCTTCGACAGATCCACGTGGCGCAGCGTGGTAAATGGAATCGCAAGGAGCACGTGATCTGCGGTCAACTCGACCGTTTGCATCGACGAATTGAAGGTGAGAAGATACGAACAGTCAGCACGCTGGCGTAGCGCCGTCAGGGCCATGTTCGGTCGCACCGACGCAGCGGGCAAATGTTTGACCATCTGTCCGACGACCTGGTCGTTTCCACCGACGACGCCGTAGAGCTCATCGGTTCCAACTAAGTAGAACTGGCTTTGTGAGGTAAGCGCCGGCATGTAGGCAAGCATATAAATCAGTTCGAGCGCGCTCTGATTGCTTGACTCGCCGCCGTTTTCGGTCGTGGCATCAAGATCTAAGAGCCAGCCGATTTTGGACTGCAATCCGCCCGCGACATTCTTTTCTATCCACTGGCGCACCGACATGTTGTCCAGTTCATAGCCGGCTTTGGTAAAGTGATTGTACAGCGTCGGAAAGGGTGCAGCTTTTGCAGCCGCAGAGAGCGCCGGATAAACAGTGGCGTAATCCTTGAGCATCTCAGGAACAGTGTATTTCTCACCTCGAACCCAATAGATTTCCTCGGTCCCTTTGGGTGAGCCCGCACGCAGATTGACAACCGAAAGGCCCAATTCCGAAACGAGATTGCGAAGCTGGACGTGTTCGCTTGAAATAAATTCGCCGCCATGCTCAACGTATTGACCTTGCTCGAAGAAATTGCGTAACGTCCAGGTCCGTCCCCCAAATGCGGCATTGGCCTCGCAAATCGTAAACGGTACGCCTGCCTGCCACAAGCGATAGGCGCAGGTCGTTCCAGCCAAACCACCGCCCACGATAACGACGCGTGGCGCACTTGCTGTTGCGGTGGCTATTGCTTTGATGGTCTGTGCCGGTCGAGAAGAGCAGGCCGCAAGCAATGTCGCGCTTACGCCGGCGGCCCCGGCAAGAAATTCGGCTCGCCGGAGTCGTTGCTTTTCAAAGATAACGGCCGCAGGTTCCCGTGAGTGAGCGGCTTCGGCGTGTGCAGCATGGATGCGTTGCAAAAGTTTTGTCAGCGCAGTGCGAGCCATCGTATCCTTTCGGTCACGAGTCAGCGTGAGGGCGACCTAGCGGTCGCCCTTCGCGTAGACGAAACGATTCTACAGTTTGAATGTGGTTTCAATTGAGAATGATGTGGGTGTTTTTTGTCCCTCTTGGCCGACTTCCGTATTGTTGTACCAGCTGCCGTATGGATAGGCGAGCTGAATCGGCGGGTTCGCTAGGAAGTTGCCTGCCGGCGCTAAGAGATTCGAAGGGAGCTGCGCATAGATGCACGTGCTCGATGAATCCCAAGGGAAGCCACGCTGCCAGCAATGATCGATAAGGCTCGTCACGGTGAAGGTTGCATCGAGCCGATCGGTCGGTTGCCACCCGACCGCAAGGCTCATGGTCAGGCGCGAGGGTTGTTGAAATGCACCCAACGTATCAAATTGACCGGTGTACTTGTTGGGAATAAAGATGTATCCTGAACAACCCGCTGGCGTCGTATCGGGAGCAGGGGTCGTTGACGCTGACGGGTTGCCGCACGTAGCCGGGTCGTACCCTGGCCACACGAGGGGCGATCCATATTTCTCGCCGTCTGTGAACGTAAACGTCGGCGATACGTTCCATTTATCGTGTTTGTAATTGACTACCAGCGTCGAATCAAACGGTGTGGCAAAACCGTTGGCATTGTTAAACGGCGCCGGAATCTCGCTATACGTTGTATAGCGGGCGTTGCGATCCAGCAATGGCTGCGGAGCTAGGCCGAAGTATGGGTTCGGGGTAATCACGCTGGTCGACGTATTGGTAAATGACGGCTTGGCGTTAAGATTGCCATAGATCCCGCAGATTGCCTGAGAGCCGCCGGGGCCTGCGCACGCCGACGTGTACGAGTTGTATTGTTGAATATAGCCGTTTAAGAGATCGATGACGTTTTGGCCGTTGGGCTGCGGACCGTACTTGATCGTGCTGTTTAGGTACGTAGCCCCGAGTTGGACGGTCCAGCCATTGTTAGAAAAGTTCCCTTTGGTGAAGGCAAATTCGACGCCCTGAGAAGTTTGTTGACCCGCATTAATGGCTGCCAAAACGCCTTGCGCGTTGAGCGACGTGTACGCAAGTTGTCCTTCGGTTGTTCGATAAAAGGGCGTAAGTTTGTACGACATATCTGTTCCACGGAAATGCTGTTCGATCGACAGGTCATAGTTGCTGCCCGTGTCGGCATGAATGTCGTGAATGGGGCTGTTGAAACCCATGTTGATGAACGTACTGATAAACAGCGGTGAATTTTGTTGAATCACATTGTATTCATGGTATGAGGTCGATGCCGGTCGCACGTAACGGCCGTAGGTTGCGCGTAGCACGAGGTCAGGATCGACGTTATACGTTGCGCCAAAACGCGGCTGCCAATACGATTCAAAGGTTGTTCCGCCAGAAAAGTTCACCAACTGTGTCGGGCTTGTGCCCGCTGGGCACGGACTTTCCGCACCAGTCACTGGGTTAAATGTGCGCTGCACCGGGCTGGGCAAACCAGTCGCAAAGCAAAACTCGTTGTTATAAGCATTGAACCAGAAGGCTCGCGCAGGATACCCGCTCGCAAGATCGTCGAGTCGATAGTCAAACAGGTCGAGACGAACGCCCATGTTCATGGTGAGTTTGTCGTTAGGTCGCCACTGATCGTTGACTGAATAGCCCGAGAAATATGGTTTGACGGTATCGATCTGCGCGTGCGGTCCGGGTTCGGTAACAAGCCACTGCGCATGAGCGAGGGCAGCGGGGCTTCCCGCGGGTGGGGTGCCTGGAACCAGTCCCGAGCAAAACGTGATGCAGCCTTGCGAGATAAGATTCGGATAGCCTGATGGCGGGAATTGTGGAAAGCAACTCGCTCGCACACCGGTCGCAAACGCATAGCAATTGCCTGCAGAGTCTACGAGGTTCGTTGTCGGTTCGGAGTAGTTCAAGAAGGTAGCAAATTGGCCAGAATATGTTTCGAGATGCGCAGTTAAATACGACGCGGTCGCCTCAAGCAAGTTCTTATCGCTGAGTTGATTGGAGTAGTCGACCTTACCGCCGTATTTGTGTTCGTCGACCTCGTAATCGGGTAGCTGGCCACCGTACACGAGATTCGCGCTGACCGGTCCGCTGATGAACCAGATGGCATAGTCTGTGTAGGCATCGAAACGCAAATACGATCGGCTGTTGATGTTGCGCTGGTACTGAAACTTCGCCAGCGCAACACCGTTTTGCGAGCCTTCGCGTTCGTTAATGGGCAGCAGTGCGAAGGGCTGACGGTTTTGCGGTGAATTCGGGAACAAAACGGGCGCCACGAGACCAGGTTGCGGCGGAGCACCAACCTGTCCGTTATAAGCGACGCCATCAAAATAAGTTACGGGTCCACCAAACGCGGTCTCGACATTTTGCGTGATCTGGTCTTGGATGGAGCCGTAGAACTTTTGAACGATGAGGCTGTTATCATAAAGAAACTGGATATCGTCTTTATTCGCATCGTGCTTGTGCTGCAATCCGAAGTGAAAGTTGGCGATCGTTTCCTGATCGGTGATGTGTGCTATTGCGTTGGTCGGTCCAGGCGCATACAGCCACTGTGCGGATCCGTCGGGAACGACTGTGTTTAAAGGCGTTGCAATCGTACCTGATGTCGGTGATGGATAGGGGTTGCCATAGGACAGCGGATAAAAATACAGTGGATTGCTTGCACCATTGAACTGATCGCCAAAACGATTACTCTGAGTCACATACTGGGTTCCGACATAATATGTGAAGTCGCGATCGGGCGTCGATCCGCCCGCTTCAATCATCGATTTGTTATAGAGCGTCGGACCGCCGATGCCAAGTGACATGTTTGCGTAGCCGGGATACGTTCCGGTTTTTACAACCTGGTTGATGTAACCGGCAAGGCCCGGCGCGTCCTCGGATGCAGGCGTGCCCCCCGCGTAAACTTGCACCTCAGCTTGTCCGAGATTTGATAGGGTCGTTACCGCACCATCGTCGGACTCGCGAATGACTGGAACGCCATCATACTCATAAGCAACTTGGTCGATGTCGCCACCGCGGATGTAGATATTTTGATACCAGCCTTGTTGACCCTGATCGTAGTTGCCTCCAGGAGCTGTGGCGATGGCCCCATACGCCTGGTTGAGTGAGGCGGCGCCGGCCAGCGGCGCGGCCGCCTTTTGCTGAACTGCGTTTACCGAATAGACGTCGCTCACGACGCCCGATCGCACTAGGCCGGCGCTTCCGTGAATTGCTACCTTGCCAATCGTCTTAAGAGACTTTTGTATGCGCACATTGACCGACCGCACTTGGTCGACGATGATGGTGATGCCCGGTGTCTGCGTAATTTCGTAACCATCTTTTTTCGCCGTGAGCGTATACGTGTCGGGGGCGAGCGAAATAAAGGCGTACGCGCCGCTTGAAGAAGTTATGGTGGTTTCGGTCTGGGAAGGAGACGTGATGGTAACCGCTACGCCCGCGACCGGTTGGCCGGATTCTATGTCCGTGACACGTCCGTGGAGACCTCCCGTCGTTCCGGCATAACCCCGCAGGCTACAAACGAGAAGCGCCACGCTGACAAATGCAAGTACCACAATCTTTCGAAACAGCACCAGCTCATCTCCTCAAGGCTTCGAGCGCAAGACCAGATGTAGCGATGAATCAGCGAACCTTTAATTCGCTGCATTAAGTCTACTCTTAACCCTGGCCAAAGACTATGTTATCCGCAGCCGAATTTACCTGTTATTTTTTGGAAGAAAACTCCAAAATTCTGGCGGCTAGCTGGAGCTGAAAACGTGTTTCGGGATCATCAATATCAAGATGCAGCGCATCGAGCGCTTTGCCTAAGCGATAGCGCAGCGTGTTGAGGTGTATCCCCATCGCTTCGGAGGTTGCTTTCAGATTGTAGCCGTGTTTGGCTAAGCTGATGAGTACATTTTCTAGGGCTTTGCCGTCCTTGCGAGCGCGTAGCCGGCCAAAAATATGCTCGACGAACGCTTCATGGGCCCCGGTGTCACCCATGAGCACGCGAGGGACGAGCGCGTCCTCGAAGCGCCGAACCCGCGCGCCGTCTGGGTAGTTGAGCAGCGACTTCGCCTCGCGATAGCTGCGTCGAGCTCCACGGGTGCCAGTGTGCGCCCGACCCAAAACCATGACGACCGAATCGTCAGCCAGCTGGTCCCAGATCTTTTGAGGATCGACGTTGTCCGGCAGCAAGAACGTGACGTAGTTGAGCGAGGCAGTCAGCAGCGGCTGCGCGCCCCGGCTACGCAATGCTGTTGTTAACTGACTTGCAATTCGTTCCCGATGCAAGAAGCCTTCGCGACTCAAGGGCAAGGGTTCCGAAATAACGCAAATGCCAACCCTGTGTCTGCCAGCCGGCTCAAATCCGAGCAGGCGCGCTCGTTCCACGGCCTGCGGATCGTCATCTTCGCCTTCAAGTAACGAGAGAAATGAAGCGTAGCCAAGCCGCGATTCGGTGGTGGCAAGCTCGCGTTGATGTGCCACGTGCACGGCCGCCACGAGCGCCGCATGTTCGGCTGCGCGAAAGTCG
>JBPYDX010000175.1:0-6692 GCA_051986115.1 Candidatus Eremiobacteraceae bacterium | reverse complement strand
AGAACGGGAGCGCGGCCCTGTGCCTCGTAGGCCGCCTGCTGCGCCTTCGTGAGCGTACGGCATTTACCCGAATACTTGGGCGCCTCACCGCGACTCTGCTGATGAGCGCGCTCTATTTCGACTTCTTCGGGCGTACAATAGCATGGGTAAACGGCTTCGATTTCCATGAGACGAGCGGCAGCCAAAGCGTAACGCTCGAGTCGCTCGCTCTGCCGGTATGGCCCGTATGGACCTCCGACGTCCGTACCTTCATTCCAATCCAGTCCAAGCCAACGCAGGTCAGCCTGAATAGCCGCTTCGAACGCGCTCGTCGAACGGGCAGCGTCGGTGTCCTCAGAGCGCAACACAAACGTGCCACCGCTGCCGCGCGCAAAAAGATAATTGAAGAGCGCTGTGCGCGCGCCGCCGACGTGCAGCGTTCCAGTTGGGGATGGTGCGAAGCGAACTCGTGCTGGAGAAGGCATATCTTAGGGTTTACGCACTTTGCGCACAGGTTCCCGTCCTGCGTCCAGTTCTAACCGTTAGATAAATTTGAGGCGTTCGTTGCGCTCGGCCGAAGCGATAAGTTTTGCCAATCGTTGCTCTTGCGTCTGCGCCTTTTTTGCGCTTGCTACCCACCCAATAGTCATGCGCTTATATCCCGGCGGAAACTTCTCGAAGTTTTTCCAAGCCTCGCGTGTCGTGCGAAACCTTTGCTGCAAGGCTTGTGGCAAACGTGTCGGAAGTTTTGGTGCGAGATACTTTTGATGATCTGCAAACGCAGCCATGCCAGCTGCGGTCATGAGCCGCGCCGCGATCATCTTTTTTACCCTCTCGATGTTCGACTGTGACCACCGGCTGGTTGGCTTTCGAGGCGTAAACTTTTGCGCGTACGTGCGCTCGTCGACGCTCTTAACAATGCTGTCGATCCAGCCGAAGCAGAGCGCTTCCTCAACGGCGTCATTATAGGAAACACAGCGCATATTTGCATTTTGCTTTGAGAAAAGCAACCAAACCTCGCTCGCCGAGGATGCGTTGCTGGCCAGCCAGCGGCGCCATTGGGCGCGAGTCCGAGCGAAGTGGGTCTTCATTCAAGCGTCGCCGCCGCGTAAGCAGCCATACCGATGCCTTCGCCGGTGAAGCCCATCCCCTCGGTATGCTTTGCCTTCACACTGCAACGATCAGCACTTATTCCTACAGCTTGCGCGAGCGTTGTTCGCATTTTTTCTATGTGCGGCGCAAGTGGTGGCTGTTCAGCGAGGATCGTGCAGTCAACGTTGCCAACTGTGTAGCCCGCCTCGCCAACGCGCGCAGCGGCGCGTCGTAACAGTTCGATGCTATCTGCTCCGGCAAACTCGGGGTTACCGGCCGGGAACATGGAACCGCAGTCGCCCAATGCAGCGGCGCCCAGCAACGCATCAATGAGCGCATGCGACACGACATCGGCGTCGGAATAGCCCTCGAGACCACGATCAAACGGAATTCTACAACCGGCGAGAACTAAGGGTCGCCCCGGGACCAGTCGGTGTGCGTCAAAGCCGAATCCTAGCCTCATTGTCTAGTTCGGGCGGCGGCAATCCGCTCTGCAACGATGAGATCTTCCGGCGTTGTAATCTTCAAGTTCTCGTACGAGCCCTCGACGATTGCGATGGAGATACTTCCGAGGCGCTCGACCAACTCCGCGTCATCGGTCGCTAAAAAGCCGGCCTCTTCTGCGCTTTCGTGTGCTTGGAACAATAAATCGTAGCCGAACGCTTGCGGCGTTTGCGCAGCCCAAAGGCGATCGCGCGGGATTGTTTTCAAAATCAAACCGGCATCGTTGGCCTGCTTGACTGTGTCCTTTACGGGAACGGCCGCGATAGCGCCGCCGGTCTCTTTAGCCTTACCGAGCACCACGTGCAAAAGTTCTTCGGTAGCAAACGGCCGCGCGCCGTCATGCACGACGACGAAATCTACCTGGTCGCTGATCGCCCGCAGTGCCGCAAAGACTGAGTCTTGTCTGCGCGCGCCGCCGGTGACGACTTTGTGGACCTTGACGCCGCCATAGCGAGCTGCAAGCATTTCGAATGCGGAAATGTCCTCGGGTTCGCATGCAATCACAATGCCGGCGATATCCGGGCTTCTTGCAAGCGTCTGCAAAGACCATGCCGCGACCGGCACTCCGCCAAGCTCCAGCAACTGTTTTGGTTTACCCATGCGAGCGCCGCGTCCGGCCGCAGCGAGGATCGCCCATGCGGTGTGTCGCTGTTGTGACTGCGACGCGCCGTTGGATTGGCTAGCGCTTGGGTTTTGCAAAAATCATCCGGCCGGCGGCGGTTTGCAACACGGAGGTCACCAAGACCTCAATTTCTTCGCCCATGAGCCGTTTGCCGTTTTCTACAACGATCATCGTGCCGTCGTCGAGATAGGCGACACCTTGGCCCGCTTCTTTGCCGTCCTTGATTACTTTGACGATCATCTCTTCGCCCGGCAACACCACCGGCTTCAGTGCGTTTGCCAACTCGTTGATGTTGAGCACTGACACGCCTTGCACTTTGGCGACGCGATTGAGATTGTAGTCGTTGGTTAATATTTGCGCGCCCAGCGTCCGCCCCAGCGTGATGAGCTTGCCGTCAACGTCGCGCTCCGGCGCATCATGATCTGATATTTCTAAACCTTTTGAAACCTCTCGCAGCTTATTGAGGACTTCGAGTCCCCGGCGGCCGCGGCTGCGTTTGACCGGATCAGCCGAATCGGCGATGAGCTGCAGTTCGCGCAACACAAATTTCGGAACCATCAGGCGGCCATCGAGAAATCCGGCCTCGACGATTTCCAGGATCCGTCCGTCGACAATCACGGACGTATCGAGCAGCTTTGGTGCTACCTCCGAGCTGTAGGCAGCGCCTCGGGACCACCAGGCAATGCGATGGCGCATAGCCACGCGCACACCCGCATAGCTAAAGAACAGTGTGATCACAGCGTATGTGACAAAAGAGATAATGGGACCAAAGCGCGGCACGAGCGCGAACGAATTGAAAATGTCACGGACAAAAAATGCGACGATCAGGCCGACGACAAGACCAATCGCGCCCGAGGTCGCGATCTCAGGATTGAGCCGAGCAATACTGTCTTCGAGGGAGCTGATGGCCCGCTCCAGACCTCGCGCAACAAAGAATGAGATTGAAATGCCGAGCAGCATGCCCAGGACGGGCAAACCAACGTAACGCGCGTCAAATTCGAAGCGGCTGGTCGCCACTGGCCAATGAACGACAAGTGACAGCTCGCGGCCCAAGAGCAGCCCAACCAGACCAAAGAGCGAAGCGACGACGATTCGAAAAAGAAGATTCACCGCACCACCATAGGCGAGAGCTGCGGCTCAAGAAACTCGGCACAAACTACGTTTGCAAGCAAGCGCCCCCGCCTGCTTAGCCATGTCCGGCAGTCATCCTGTTCGAGCAGCCCCGCAGCCTTGCATTTTTCCATTGCATTGGCAAACGCTTGGCGCGGGTCAATGCCATAGCGCTCGCTAAAATCCTGATACGAAATGCCGATGGCCGTGCGAAGGGCTAGCATGGCGGCTTCACCGATCCGGGCTTCGCGTGACAAACGTTCTTCTTCCACTCGCGCTGATGTGCCGGTTTCGATTGCCTCGCAGTACGCGCCTAAGTCTCTCGTGTTGCGATAGCGTAATCCAACGTCGTAACCCGCCGCGGACATACCGAAAGCAAGGCAATTACGCTGGCGCCAGTATCCAATATTATGCGCGCTTTGAAAACCATCGCGGGCAAAATTTGACACCTCGTAGTGCACGAAACCCTGGGTTTCGAGAATGTCGTGCGCTCGGTCCAGGAGCGCCGCTTGTACGTCATCATCCGGAAAAGCTGATGGATTTTGCTGAAACCATTGAGCGTAGGGCGTGCCTTCTTCAATTGTCAGTCCATAAATGGAGATGTGATTGACGCCCAGTTCGATTGCGTGGTGCAACGAGCGTTCAAATGCTCGCATGTCTTGCCCAGGGACGCCCGCAATGAGATCAATGCTTATGTTGTCAAAACCGGCCTTACGCGCGGCGGCGCAGAATTCACCAGCCGTCGCGCCGTCATGCTGACGGCCCAAGCGGTGAAGCTCATCGTCGTCAAACGATTGCACGCCAACTGATAGCCGGTTGATGCCGGCGTTCAGCCAAGCATCAAGATACCCGACACTGCGCGCGGGGTTAGCTTCCAGGGTACATTCAATGCTGCCGGGTCGCGTTTGGAAATGCGCAAAGATCGCCGTCGCCAAGGCTTGCAGCTGTGCACGCGGCAACGCAGATGGCGTGCCGCCACCGAAATACAGTGTTTGCAGCGGCTGGTGCAGCTCCGTGCTCTCAATTTCTCCGAGCAATGCTCGCGAATAGCGCTGCATTCGGTTCTCACGATAGAGTTCGACGGCAAAATCGCAATACGGACAAATACGGTCGCAAAACGGAATGTGAACGTAGCAGCCGAGGCCCTTGTCGCTTGTGCGCTCCAACCAGTTCGGAACTGAACGCTTCGTCACTGGATGTACACCACGCCAACGGCACCTGGCCCAGTGTGCGTTCCCACGGTCGGGCCGACGCAGCTGGTAATGAGCAGCGCAGGTGCGACAGCAGCTTCAATACGGCGCCCAAGCGAGGCTGCAAGATCGGGGGCGACCGAATGCAGGATTGCCACGCGAGCTTTGCCTCGGCTTAAGATTCTGTTTTTCACAATATCAACGATTTGATCCACAGCGCGCGTAAACGTGCGCACCTTTGAGTATTCGGCAACTTCGCCGTCTTTGAGCGTAATGATCGGTACGATTCGCAACACATTGCCCAAGACGCTTTGCAGCGGTCCTATTCGCCCTCCGCGAGCAAGAAACACAAGGTTTGGAATCGTCGCGTAGAGCTCAACTTTGCTACTATCATCGCGGACTCGCTGTGCGATAGCGCCTAGGTCAGCGCCGCGGCGCGCATCCTCTGCCGCCTGGAGCGCCAGCATCCCGAGGCCCAACGAGACGCTCCCAGTATCAATTACGACAACACGGCGTTGGTCAACTTCTCTGGCAGCGGCCGCAGCCGAGTTGTATGTTCCTGAAAGCTTGGCCGAGCAGTGCAATGAGATGATGCCCGAGGCCCCTGCACCGAGCAGGCGCGCGTAAGCAGCGGCAAAGGCGGACGGCGCTGGCTGCGCCGTAGTCGGCGACTGCGTGTTGCTATCGAGTTTGCGAAAAAAATCTTCGCGAGTAAGGTCAATCCCATCACGATAGTGCTCGTTGCCAAACGAGATTGTCAGCGGCACGACCGCGATGCTCGCTTTGGCTGCGAGCTCGCCGAGATCTGCGGTCGAATCGGTAACGACCGCCACGGGGCTCACGACGAGGAAGCCTCTGCTCCGGGAACTGTGGTCGCGATAAGTCCACCGATGCTGCCAACTAAGTTCTGACGAATGGCGCGCAGTGCAGCCCGGCAAGCGCTCGTAATTGCAAACGCGTCCGCCCTGCCGTGTCCGATGAGGCAAATGCCTCGAAGCCCAAGCAGCGGAGCGCCGCCGTATTCACGATGATCGAATCGCCGCCGCACGGCGCGCAACGCCGGCTTAAGGATTTGCAATCCGATTTTGCCCTGCACGCTAGACATAGCCGTTTCCAACAAAACGCCGAAGAAAAATTCGCCGGAAGACTCAGCAAGTTTGAGCGCAACGTTTCCGACAAAACCGTCGCACACGATGACGTCTGCGTGGCCCAACAGTAGATCCCGGCCCTCGACATTTCCGATGAAGTTAATTGGTGCGGCCGAGAGAAGCGGAAAAGCTTCTTCGGTCAGAGCGTTGCCTTTGCGTTCTTCTTCACCCACCGAGAGCAAACCGATCTTGGGGTTCGCGATGCCAAAAACCGAGCGAGCGTAGGCGCTGCCCATGATGCCAAATTGTGCGAGCCACTCCGGCCGGCAGTCGACGTTTGCACCGGCATCCAGCAACAGCATGGGACCGTTGCGTGCAGGCCAAGCCGTCGCAATCGCCGGTCGCGCGATACCAGGGAGGGTACGCAACCGAATGGTCGCAATGGCAAGCGTTGCTCCACTGTTACCGGCACTAAAGGCGGCATCGGCGGATCCATCACGCACGAGATCGATCATCTTGCCGACCGATGTGGAAGCTCCGCGTCGCACTGCAGCCGCCGGCGCCTCGTCCATCGCAACCGCACTATCCGCATGGACCACGGAAATATTTGGCGACAACCCACCCGCACGTTTTGCAATACTTTCAATTCTCATTTTGTCGCCAACCAGCGCGATGCGACACTCAAGCGTGCGTGCGGCTGCGCACGCTCCGATCACGATCTCATCCGGCGCATGATCGCCACCCATAGCGTCGATGGCGACGCAAAATTCTTTATCGTTCAATAGAAATCACATAGTCGGACGATTGCTGGCCGCCATAATACGCCTCAATTGCGCTGTTGGGCAGCTGCTCTTGCAGCGCCGCGACGAGGCTTTCGGCATCTTTGAGTTTGCGTGACGCGCCGTAATAGATCGTCACGAGGGCAGCGTTGTGCGCTCCAGCTTGTTCGACAAGTTTGAGCGCGATTGAAGAAGCATCGCCGCCATTGACGACTGCGTGCGGACTTCCAACGCGTGCATCGATCGAGCCAACCCAATCGCCGCGGCAAATGCTTACACCGCTCACCGAGGAATCGCGCCCTGAGCGAAAAATTTCGCCACTGGCCAA
>JBPYDX010000174.1:0-7512 GCA_051986115.1 Candidatus Eremiobacteraceae bacterium | reverse complement strand
CGCGAGATCGTACACCACGCGGTCGCTGAGCTGCTCGATCAACTCGGTCTCGCGACGAGCACGCTGCAGGGCACTTTCCAAGGTCGGCAACCCTGCTCCACTCGCGCTTAGCACCATCACATAAAATTTATCGGGCTGAGCAAACAGCGGCTCGACGTGCATGTCGCGCTGGCCGCCGTCGTCGCTACGAAAAATGTAACGCAAACCTGCAAACGAACAAGTCCCGGCAATGGCGTTCCAATCGCCACGAGGCGGTGCGTGCTCCAACAGGACCCTCGTCGGATTGAGACCCTCCATCGCTTGGATCGTACCTGCACCATCGATGCGAACGTGGAAGGGCGGCGGATAGTTGAGCAACGGCACGCTCTTTTGAAAGACGCCGCGCATGCGGTCCAGTGCATCAAAGGGCGAATTGGGATTGTTCTCGACCGTTTCGACTTTGGTTTGATCGACGAGCAGCATGCGTCCATTTGGTGGATCGGAGAAAATCACGCCACCAGGGATTTGCTGGAGCGACGGGTAGTCGCTGTGAAGCTCGCGCAGCAAGTCGGCTTGCACGTTTGCGTTAAGCGGCGCGACAGGAGCTGGGCGATACAGGCCCACTGAGAGTTTCAGAAACGAAAACGGACCGAGCTTGATTGGTTTCTCCTCCGAGATTGCGCTCCCGCGCAGTGAAAGAATCAATCCAGCAGACAGAGATGATGCCCGGTTGTAGGCTTGCGACCCTGCTCCCGCGTTGTCTTCGATAACCAAAGGTAATACCAGTTTTCCATAAGAACCGATAACTTGAATACTCAGCTTCTCCCGGAGGCATTATGGAAATCAGACCGTTCACGGCTGAGCCCATTCGCGTGCTCGCCTATGACGGAACCCCAATCGAAAACGTTGACAAACTCGGTATCTCAAAAGACGACTGGCTGAAAATGTATCGCTGGCTTGTCTTTGTTCGCGGCGTCGACGATCGCGGCTACATTCTCGTGCGCCAGGGCCGAGCCGGATTTTACGCACAAATCGCAGGCCAAGAAGCGTCGCAAGTCGGTAGTGCGTTGCCGCTGCTGAAGAACGATTGGATGTATCCTGATCACCGCTCGCAAGGGAGCATGCTCGTCAAAGGACTGAGCGCCGCGGAGTGGTTTGCACACGTGCTCGGTCGCATGCTCGATCCTACCCAAGGGCGGCTTATGCCGCATGGCCCAGGTCGCAACGATTTACACATCGTGCCTCCCGCATCGACCGTTGGCAACAAGATTACTGAAGCCGTGGGCACCGCCATGGCCCAAAAGATCAAAAAGCGTAAAGAAATCACCATCACCTATCTGGGTGACGGTGCCACAAGCGAAGGCGACTTTCACGTCGGCATGAACTTCGCCGCAGTGTACAACTCGCCGGTTATCGTCTTCGTGCAAAACAATCAATACGCGATTTCCATGCGCACCGAACAGCAGACTCATACCAAGACCATCGCTGAAAAAGCTAAGGCATACGGCATGGAAGGCTTCTTGGTTGACGGCAATGACATTCTGGCTGTCTACGCGGTGACCAAATATTGCGCCGACAAGGCGCGCTCAGGCAACGGTCCCAGCCTCATCGAGGCATACACCTACCGTTATGGCCCGCACTCATCTGCAGACGACGACACGCGCTACCGTCCCAAAGGTGAATTGGAAATGTGGCGCACGCAGCGCGATCCGGTAACGCGCATGCGCAAATTCCTCGAGCTCAAAGGTCTGTGGTCGGAAGAGCAAGAGCAAGCGCTTTTAGCCGAGATCAAAGCAGAACTGGCCAAGGCGATGGAACAGGCCGAAGCCAGCCCCGTGCCCGAGCCCATAACCGTGCTCGACTACGCGTATGAGAAACTGACGCCGCATTTGGAGTGGGAGCGTAAAGAGCTCGCCACCGAACTGGGCGTATAAAGAGGAAGCAATGGCAACTGTTCAAGCGACCAAGCAAACGCAACTCACCATGGTGCAGGCCCTGCAGTCTGCGCTCGTTGAGGAAATGGACCGGGACCAAGATGTCGTCATCTTGGGCGAAGACATCGGCGTGCGCGGCGGCGTCTTCCTTATTACTGAGGGGCTGGTTGATAAATTCGGCGCCGATCGAGTAATTGACACTCCGCTCGCCGAGGCTGGCATCATCGGCGCAGCAGTCGGCATGGCGCTCTATGGGCTCAAGCCGGTTGCCGAAATCCAGTTTATCGATTTTATCTTCCCTGGTTTTGATTTGCTCGTCTCCGAAGCGGCAAAAATACGCTATCGCTCGGCTGGTCAGTTCGGCGTTCCCATGGTCATCCGATCACCCTATGGTGGGGGCGTGCGTGGCGGCAGCTATCACTCCCAATCACCGGAATCATACTTTGTTGCAACACCTGGGCTCAAGTGCGTCGTGCCCAGCAACCCATACGATGCAAAGGGATTGCTCATCGCGTCGATTCGCGATCCAGATCCAGTCGTGTTCATGGAACCCAAGCGCATTTATCGCGCAGTGAAGAGTGAAGTACCGCTTGGGCCGTATGAGGTGCCGCTCGGCAAGGCAGCACTCGTGCGCGAAGGCAAGCACGCGTCTATCATTACTTACGGGGCGATGGTGCACGTCGCGCTCGAAGCTGCTGAGTCGATCGCGAAGGAGGGGGTTGAAGTCGACGTGCTCGACTTGCGGACCCTGCAGCCCTACGACTCCGAAGCGATCCTGCAGACAACCGCCAAGACCGGCCATGTGGTGTTACTGCAAGAGGCGCCACGCATCGGCGGCTATTCAGGTGAAATCGCCGCGTTTATCGCCGAGCAGGCCGTCGAATACCTCGAAGGACCGATCGTGCGAGTTGGCGGTTGGGATACGGCGTTTCCGTACGCGCTCGAGAAGGCGTACATCCCGAATGCGCAGCGCGTAGTTCGCGCGATCAAAAAGACGATCAACTTCTAACGCAGGAGAGGCGATGGCAGTAGAACTGGAGATGCCCGAACTCGCCGAGTCGGTCATCGAGGGCGAAATCGTCAAGTGGCTAGTTAAAGAAGGCGAGCACGTGAAAGCGGATCAGCCTCTGGTTGAAGTCATGACCGACAAGGTCACGGTCGAAATTCCCTCGCCATACGAAGGCATTTTGCTCAAGCAAGTCGCGCCAGAAGGCGCGGTCGTTCCCATCGGCAAGCCGATCGCCATCTTCGGCAAAGAAGGCGAATCGGTCGACGATCATCCTTCCGCAAAAGTGACCCCACCTGTAACTGCTACTGAAAAACCTGCGGCTACTCCCGAAAAAGCGGCTGCTCCCGAAAAAACTGAAGGCGCAGCTGCCAAGCCCGCCGCACCCGCGAGCGCGCCGGCAAAATCTGCTCCCGCCCCCCGAGGCAATGGGCAGCCGCATGGCGTTTCTTCAACAACAAGCCAGGGATCGAGTGAAAGCGCTGTGCTCAGTCGCTTCGGAAGGCCGCTTGCCGCCCCGGCCGTGCGCAAGCTCGCGCGCGAACTCGGCGTTGATCTATTTCACGTACGCGGCTCGGGTGAAGGCGGGCGCATTGGACGCGAAGACGTGAAGCGCGTTGCGGGCAAGGCACCAACCGAAGGCGTGACTCGCAAAGCGCCGGCCACCTTTGTTTCGCAAGAAGATGAACGCGTGCCGCTGCGTGGTCTGCGCCGCGTGATCGCTGATCACATGGTGCATAGCAAACACACGGCAGCACACACGCTGCACGTTGACGAGGTCGATCTAACGGATCTCGTGGTGATGCGCGCACGCGCCAAAGAGCGCGCCGCTGCCGCGGGCGTGAAGCTCACCTATTTGCCGTTTTTTGTCAAAGCCACAACGGCCGCGCTCAAGCGGTATCCCTACATGAACGCTTCGCTGGATGACCAAAAACAAGAGATCATTCTCAAAAAGCGCTACAACATTGGCATCGCGGCCAACACCGATGATGGGTTGGTCGTACCGGTCATCCACAACGCTGATCAAAAAACAATCTTTGATCTCGCTGCAGAGATTGCTGCGCTTGCAGATAAGGCCCGCAACGGGAAGCTTAGTCACGATGAGATCAGCGACGGTACGTTCACTATTACCAACGTCGGATCCGTCGGCGGATTGTTTACCTTCCCGGTTATCAACTATCCGGAAGTGGGGATTCTTGGCACGCACTCCATCGTCGAGCGGCCGGTCGTTCGTGACGGACAGATCGTCATTCGCAACATGATGTATCTGTCGATTTCGTTCGATCACCGAGTCGTCGACGGTGCCACTGCTGCACTGTTCGTTAAAGATGTCGCACAGTCGTTGGCGCAGCCGGATGTCATGTTGATGGAGGGCGGCTAACGCATGGCAACTACGTACGATGTCATCGTCCTTGGCGGCGGCCCTGGCGGTTACAGTGCAGCCATTCGTCTTGGGCAACTCGGCAAACACGTGTTGTGCGTCGAACAAGAGCGCTTGGGCGGCGTATGCCTTAACTGGGGATGCATGCCGACAAAAGCCTTGCTGCATGTTGGTGAGGTCATCAATGCAGCGCGCGAAGTTAAAGAGATGGGCATCGAGTATGGTGAGCCCAAAATCAATCTCGGCGCGCTCAATAAGTGGAAGAGCAAGATGATTGACGATCTTGTCAACGGCATCGGCACGCTCTTCAAAGCCAATAAGGTTGAATCGCTTACGGGCGTCGCAGAGCTTGTCGATGCCACGAGCGTGCGCGTAAAGAAAAAGGATGGTTCGGCGGAGACATATTCTGCAAAAGACATAATCGTGGCGACGGGCTCCGAGCCTGTGAATTTACCGGGGTTTGAGCGTAACGGTCGCACGATACTCAATTCTGACGACTCGGTCAGCCTCGCCGATTTGCCCAAGAGCATTCTCATCTTAGGGGCAGGTGTTATTGGCCTCGAGTTTGCCACAATTTACAAACGCCTGGGCGCAGAGGTAACGGTGGTGGAGCTGCTCGATAAGGCACTCGGTGACACCGACCATGAGATTTCCACCCTGATGCTGCGGATTCTCAAGAAGCAAGGCATAAACGTTCATCTCAAGACGAAGGCTGAATCGGCAACAGTCAAAGGTAATAAGGTTAGCGCAGTGCTCTCGGGCGAGCTCAACGAGACGCGCGAGTTTGATAAAGTACTGGTGGCAGTCGGCAGGCGTCCACGTACGTCGGGCATCGGTCTTGAAAAAGTTGGCGTCAAGCTTGAGCGAGGATTTGTTGGGGTTGACGCGCAGCGTCGCACCAATGTGGCACATGTTTACTCTGTCGGTGATTGCGCCGGAGCCCCGCTGCTTGCGCATAAGGCCATGAAAGAGGGCGTCGTTGCAGCCGAAGTTACCGCAGGCCTTGCTTCAGCATACGATCCAATGGCTGTCCCCAACTGCGTCTACACCGATCCGGAACTGGCGACCGCCGGCCTCTCAGAGGAGCAAGCCAAAGCAGCGGGCTACGAAGTGTCGGTCGGGCGTTTCCGCTTGGCTGCACTCGGGCGCGCGCGCACCGTGGGCATCTCCGACGGCATGGTAAAAATCGTTGGCGATAAGAAGACCGATTTCGTGCTTGGCGTTCACATCATATCACCCCAAGCAGAATCGATGATTGCCGAAGCGGTGCTCGCGATCGAGATGGGCGCGACCGCAGAAGATATTGGTCTCACGATTCACCCACACCCGACTTTCTCTGAATCGATCATGGAAGCCGCAGAGGCGATGCACGGACGCGCGATTCACATCGTCAACACGCCCGCACCACCCGCGGCCGCCGTCCGCTAAGGTGGCTTGTTTGCCATGGATGTTGCCCTCCACGATTTAGGTCGCATCCCCTACGAAGCGGCTTGGTCGCTCCAGAAGCGACTCTACCCTTCCCGCGCAGCAGACGAGATTGGCGATTGCATCGTTTTTTGCGAACACTCGCCGGTCATCACCATGGGCAAGTCAGGAAAATCCGGAAACTTGCTCATTCCGAAGGCAGAGTTGCGACGGCGCAGCATCGATTATTTTGATGTAGAGCGTGGCGGTGATTTGACCTATCACGGTCCCGGTCAACTCGTTGTCTATCCAATTTTTAAGCTGCCACGATTGCGCGAAGTTCAAAGTTTTGTGCGCAAGATGGAGCTGAGCATCATCAACGCTCTCGCGACTTTCAACCTTGTGGGAGAGCGCCGCTTGGATCACCCTGGTGTGTTTGTCGGCGGTGCGAAGATTGCGTCGATTGGCGCGGCGGTTCGTTCGGGTGTCACCTTCCACGGATTTGCGCTCGACGTGTGCACCGATCTTGACATGTTCCGCTTTATTAATCCCTGCGGCATGAGCGCTATCGCCGTCACATCAATCACTCGCGAGTGCGGCAGACGGGTAACGCTAAGAGAGGCTAAGTCGCCTGTCCGCGAAGCATTGCAAGCCGTGTTTGGAATTCATCTCATCGACCAGCCGCTGCCGCTGGCGGTCCCAGAGAAAATCGCATGATTGCTCGCAAGCCCGACTGGCTCAAAGTCAAGCTGCCTTCGGGTGAGAACTACACGAAGCTGCGTGGCATCGTTCGCGACCGCAGCTTGCACACTGTGTGCCAAGAAGCGATGTGTCCGAACATCGCCGAGTGTTGGGGTGTCGGTACCGCGACATTCATGATCCTGGGCGACACGTGCACGCGCGGTTGCCGTTTCTGCAACGTCAAGACCGGACATCCCAATCCGGTCGATCCGCTGGAAGCATTCAAGCTTGCGCGCAGTATCGACGAGTTGGGTCTCAAATATGCAGTGATCACCTGTGTTGATCGCGACGATTTTCCCGATGGCGGCGCAAAGCAGATGGCAGAAGCAATCCGAGCTATCAAGCATCGCACGCCGGAGGTGAAGGTTGAAGTTTTGACGTCGGATTACCGGGGGGACCTCAATGCAATTCGTACGGTTGTTGATGCGTCACCCGACGTCTATGCACACAATATCGAGACGACCAGAGCGCTCACGCCACGCGTGCGCGACAGGCGTTGCGGCTACGATCAGTCACTCGGCGTGCTCAAAAGCGTGAAGGACATGCGCCCGGATATGCTCACCAAATCGAGCATCATGCTCGGCTTAGGCGAGACTGATGAAGACGTGCTGCAAGCTGCGCGCGATCTTCGCGCTATTGGCGTCGAGATCATCACCTTCGGGCAATACCTGCAGCCAACGAAAAAGCATTTGCCAGTCATCGAGTTTGTTGCACCGCAAAAATTTGAGTGGTATGCGCGCGAAGTCAAACCAATGGGGTTCCGCCAGGTCGTCTCGGGGCCGCTCGTGCGTTCCTCATACCACGCAGAGCAAGCATTTACCACCAAGATTTAAGTTGGCCTTAGTGCCGCAGTCTTCGTCCAAGCTCGTACGCGTCAGAGATGCCGCCGATGCCGGTCGTGATGTCGTATCCGCCCTTGGCGCAGAGCGGTGCGCCTAAGTAAACACCGTCGCAGCCCGACGTAATGTCGACGAAGCCCTCACCGTAACCGTGGCGCGCCAGCATGTGATAAAGCGTACGATTGAAGGCGCCCAGGCGATGATGGATCATTTGTTGGTATTCTGCCA
>JBPYDX010000173.1:0-5433 GCA_051986115.1 Candidatus Eremiobacteraceae bacterium | reverse complement strand
GATCCAGCGGCGTTCCAGCGCGCACGTCTTTTGGCTCGCAAGTATCCCGGGCGTTTGGTTCCCGCGCTCGGGAATTTTGGCGAGCTCGACCTGCTGCTCGACCAAGCCGGGTTTACTTCAATTACCGCAGCGCTCTACGACCTTGGCATCTCTTCATTGCAACTGTCTGGCGGCGAGCGGGGGTTTTCTTTTGCAGCAGATGAGCCACTTGATATGCGGCTGGATCCGAATGCGCCAACGCCAACAGCGTCAGATCTGTTAGGAACGTTGCCGCAAAACGAGTTGGAGTCCGTGTTACAGGAATACGGCGACGAACGCTACGCCCGCGCCATCGCTCGATCGATCGTTAAACGTCGAGCGCACGTACGCGCCTGGCGCACCAATGATCTTGTGGCTGCCGTGTTCAGCGCGTTACCTCGAACGCGATCGCACCAACGCATCCATCCAGCAACACGAACCTTCCAGGCACTGAGAATGGCCGTTAACGCTGATCTGCCCAACCTCGAGCGCAGTCTGCATGCCGCAATGCGAAGCCTTAGCAAGGACGGCCGGCTGGTCGTCATTAGCTTTCAATCAGCTGAAGATCGTGTGGTCAAGCGGACCTTCAAAGAGTTTCAAACTGAAGGCTTGGCCACAATTTTGACGCGCAAACCGCTGCGTCCAAGCGCTCAAGAGATAGCGCTTAACGCGCGGAGTCGCAGCGCGAAGCTTCGCGCGGTTCAACGTGCCGATGACAGCGAACTCGCGAGGGCCGCATAAGGTCATGGGTGCAGCAGCGTATGCGTACAAACCGCAGCTTGGACCGACGATCGATCCGCGTGAGACAAACGCACGGCGCGGGCGACGCACGCGCCTGCGGCTTGCCGGCAACGCCAGAAAATTCGTCTACTGCATCCTGCCGCTCGCGCTCATCTTATTGTATGTTGGCCTGATGGCTGGTCTCACAGCGCAAACCTATAAGCTCGCCGCCGATCAGAAGCTTCATGCTGGTTTACTTGCACGTAACGACGCATTGCGCAGCCGCGTCGAGCAGTTGGAGTCGGTCGACCGACTGCAAGCTGTCGCCCGACAATTGCACATGACCGAACCGACGAAGGTAGCCTTTGTTGCCACGCCGCGCACGGTGCGCGAAGTTCCACAGCATCGCTTTGCGTTGTTTGTGACCATCGTCGGGGTAACGCGCTGGATCGGTGTCCGCTAAACGGCGTCGCTCCGCCACGCTGGGCGCGGAGCGCGCGACAAAAATAAAAGAACAAGAACGTTCCCGGCTTGCACTGCGAGCACTCATCATTTTCTGGACATTGTTTGTCTTGAGCGCCGCACTCGTAGGCAGGCTGTTCGTGGTTCAGATTCGCGAAGGGGCCGGTCTGGCGGCCAACGCCAGCGAGGAACAAGAAGCAACGTTTCCGCTGAATCCTAAGCGCGGCGACATCGTCGATCGCTTTGGGGCGGTTTTTGCCACCACCCTACCTTCCTTTAATATCTATGTCCAGCCGCCCGACATCAAGGCTTCAGATCTTCGAAAGGACGCTTTTGACCTTGCACCCATCATCCACGTTCCGCTGGCACAGCTTGAGGCTGCGATGCGTGAACGCGCGCAATTTGTGTATGTTGCGCGCAATCAACCAAAAGCAGTCGCACAAAAAGTAAACGCCCTTAACCTTGGGGGCGTGGGCGCTGCGCAAGAGCTGATGGGAAAACGAGTCGCGCCACAAGCGCGTGTTGGTTCTACGGTTGTTGGATTTACTGGCGTCGACGACCAAGGCTTGGCGGGTATTGAGTATGAGTACAATCAGCAGCTCAACGGACATCCCGGCAGCGTGACTGAGGAAACCGATGCGGCCGGCCGTCCTATCCCATTTGGACGGCGCACCGTTCGACCAGCGCAATCGGGAGTGACGGTAGTGCTCACTCTCGATCGCACGCTGCAATACGAAGCCGATCAGATTTTGAGTGACACGGTCAACCGCTACCACGCGCAGGACGGATCCGCTATCGTGATGCGCACAGGCACGGGAGAGATTTTGGCGCTTGCAAACTGGCCTGACGCCGATCCAAATCATTTCGACCAAGCGCCGGCGGCAGCGTGGCGCGACCAGGCTGTTACAGATCCCTACGAGCCAGGCTCAACATTCAAACTTATTACCGCTACAGCTGCACTTGATTCAGGCAAGGTGACGCTCAACGACACGTTTGCTGCAGTCGACCAACTGCGGGTCGGAGGGCACGTTATCCACAACGCCGACGACGGATTGATGGCCTCAGGTCGTGCGCGTGAGTCGCTTGACGACATCGTAACTTTCTCTCACAACGTTGGCGCAGCACAAGTAGCATTACAAACCGGCAAGAGCACGATGTACGAATACATCCGCCGCTACGGCTTCGATCAACCGACGGGCATTGATCTGCCCGGAGAGAGCGCTGGAATCGTGGGGACTCCAGACGACTGGTGGGGATCGCGACTGGCGACGATTGGCTTCGGACAGGGCGTCTCTGTCACGCCGCTGTCATTGACCCGAGCATACGCGGCTATTGCTAACGGCGGCGTGCTCATGCGTCCGCTGATCGTGCGGTATTTGACGACGCCCGATGGCAGCATCATCAAGCGTTACGAGCCACACGTCGTGCAGCGCGTCATGTCGGCGCAAACGGCCGCAGAACTGTTAGCCATGCTGCGCGACGTCGTGCGCAGAGGTACGGCATCCGGACTTTCGATTCCAGGCTACGATTTGGCGGGCAAAACTGGAACGGCGCAGATGGTGATCGACGGATCGTACGTCCCCGGCGCGTACACGGCCTCATTCATAGGCATCGTGCCTGCTGACAACCCGCAATACGTGATCTTGGTAAAAATTGATCGGCCTCAAGGCGCCTACTACGGGGCCATCGTAGCAGCGCCTGCGTTTCGTGAACTTGCCAGGTGCGTGTTATGGCGAGAAAATGTGCCGCCCAAGCTCAAGGCGACCGCTTACGACCCACGAAAAAGGTGGTGATGCAACCGATCACGGGCGAGTCGCTGCAGCGAGTGCTCGCCCACGTGCCCGTTCGAATCAAGGGAAACGCGAACGTAGCGATCACGTCGATCGCAGTCGACTCTCGTTCGGTGCGCCCGGGGGCGCTCTTTTTCTGTCTTACGGGGCAACACTGCGATGGGCATGATTTTGCTGCGGCTGCCGTAGCAGCCGGTGCCGTCGCCGTGGTCGCCGGGCAAGACGTAGCGTTGCCGCCGAACATCCCGGTAGCAATCGTTGCCGATCCGCTGGCGACACTTTCTAAGGTTGCGGCTGTCTTTTATGGCAATCCAAGTGACCATCTTGTTATGATCGGTGTCACCGGAACCAACGGCAAGACAACGGTGACTCACTTCGTTGAGGCGATCGCGCGCGCCGCCGGCCAGCGTCTCGGTGTGATTGGAACCCTGGGCGCACGATTAGGTGAGCAACGTTGCGAACAGCTTACCAACACGACGCCATTTGCACATGATGTGCAACGTTTGCTAGCGCAATTTCGCGATGCCGGCGCAGACGGAGTGGTTTTGGAAGTATCCAGTCACGCACTCGAGCTGCACCGTGTCGACGACGTTCACTTCGACGTCGCCGTTTTGACGAACCTCACTCAGGATCACTTAGATTTCCACGCGAGCTTCGAACACTACCGCGATGCCAAGCGAAAGCTGTTTGCCGCAGCTGCGGGTCGCGACGGACAGCCACCAGTGGCCGTGCTCAACGCAGACGACGAGGAAGGACGCGCGCTCGCGGGCATGCTGCAGCGACGCCTCACCTATGGTCTGAACAATCCGGGCGCATTGTTGGATGCAAGCGACGTCTCTATGACAGCACGCGGCTCGACCTTTTCGGTCAAGGCGCTGCGGCCTGCGCCGTTTTTTATTAGATTGCCTGGGGCTTTTAACGTCGCTAACGCAATGGCAGCGTTGGCAGTCGGAGTGGCAAGAGACTACGATGTTGAAGCGATTGCCGAAGGCTTAGAGTCGGTCACCCACGTCGCGGGCCGGTTGATCTCTATCCCAGCCGGCGATATTGGCGTGTACATTGACTACGCGCATACGCCGGACGGCATGGAAAAGGTCTTGCGCACTGTCCGGGGGCTAACGCAGGGGCGTCTGTTTTGCGTCTTCGGTTGCGGTGGCAACCGGGACGCCGCGAAGCGTCCGCGCATGGGGCGGATCGCGCAGGAACTGGCCGACCGAGTCATCGTCACAAGCGACAATCCGCGTCACGAAGATCCACAAACAATCATCAATGACATCCTTGCCGGCATAGACGCAAACAATGCCGGCGGGTGCGAGGTGATCGCGGACCGAGCAACGGCCATTGCTCACGCTATTGAACAGGCCTCACCCGGGGATGCCATCTTGATTGCCGGGAAAGGGCATGAGGATTACCAGATTTTTGGCGATGAGCGTCGGCCATTCTCGGATGAGGATACAGCTCGGGCAGCGCTTGCCAGAGTTGCAAGATGACGCTGTCGTTTGCGCGCTTTCTTGAAGTCAGCGGCGGACGATTCTTAGCCGACGCTGCCATTGTGCCACAATGGTTTGTGCCCAGCTCCGACTCCCGCACCATCTCGCACGGCGAAGCGTTTGTGTGTTTGCATGGGCCAACGTTCGACGGGCATGATTTCATCGCACAAGCTTTAGAGCAAGGTGCAAGCGCGGTGGTGGTCGACGACGACGCGAAAGCGCCGCGCCAAAGCGGTGTCCCAGTCATTCGAGTCGCCGATACAAAACGGGCATATCTTGCCGGTGCTGCTGCAGCGCGCCGCACGTTTCCCGGCCGCGTCATAGCGGTAACCGGCAGCAATGGCAAAACGACGACAAAAGAATTTGCAGCGCAGATCTTGCGTACGCGCCGGCGTGTGCTGGCGACGCCACAAAATGAGAACAACGAGCTAGGCGTTGCAAAACTGTGCTATCGGCTGAGCGAAGACAGCGACGTCGCTGTACTCGAGTTCGGGGCTCGCCATCCCGGCGAGATTGCCGACCTCGTTGAGCTTGCCGCACCCGACATTGGCGTTCTCACAAATATCGCCGAAGCCCATCGCGAATTTTTTGCCGATCAAACGGAACTCGCTCGAACGAAGTTTGCGATCTTCGGTCAAGGAGCGCAGGCCGTTTGTAGCGCTGCGGATGATTGGACACGGATGCTCGCAGCCGAGGCAAAAATGGACGCGGCTGCATTGTGGGTGCGCATGGTCGGCGATCCGATGATGGCTGGCATTATGCTCGAAGCAGGAAACGTCAGCGAGGGCAAAGTTCCAGTGACGTTTGGTGCTTCACACGCCTTCGCGGCTTGGAGCATTCCGGGCGAACACAATCTGCGCGATGCGCTGCTCGCTGGCGGTGCTGCCATGCTCGCCGGTCTCACGTTAGAAGAATCGTTGGCGGCTTTTGGACAATTGCGTTTGCCGCCCGGC
>JBPYDX010000172.1:0-3758 GCA_051986115.1 Candidatus Eremiobacteraceae bacterium | reverse complement strand
CCGAGCACGAGCGATGCGCGATCGCGGCCGCGCCAAAGAACGAGCACGCCTACCGCGAGCACCACAACTTTAAACACAATTTGAGCGATGAATGAGGAGAGCGAATCGGTGTGGCGCAGCGCGTACGGGATGTTGAGCTGACGCTCGCCGCGCTGAACGACGAGCTGAATTGTTTCGCCGGCGCGGCCGGTCTGGATCGGCAAGGACCTGTAGAAGATTGCGACACGAGAGGGCAGCGCCATTTGTGGCATCAGCAGCGTGTCCCCGGCACGCAAGCCGCTTTGTTGGCCCATCGTGCCGACAGTCGCGATCCGCTGTTCACACCGGGATATCGGATCAATCGTGGGACCAAAAGGCGCACTCTGCGGCCACGAAATGAATTCGATAGCGAGTAAGCCCGCCGCAACAAACGTCAACGTCGCCGCAGCAAACGCACGAACGTTCACGAGGCTCTCGATTCTGCATTACGCTTGTGCCCTCCTCAACATGGCAGGCAGGCCCGCTGCCACGGCCGTGAGAAAACAGCGACACAAGCCCTTACGGCATTTGCGTTTTAGCCTGCCGACGTAGCTCAGTGGTAGAGCAGCGGTTTCGTAAACCGCGGGTCGTCAGTTCAACTCTGACCGTCGGCTTTCACTCTTCAGGTACAGCAACTCATGGCAAAACCTTCGGATAAACGAACTCAAGCCTCGAAGAAGCTTGCCCAATTACTAACGATCAACCAATCAAACTACGTTTCAACGGCCGAACTGCGCGAGAACAGCGCCAACGTGGTATCACGCGTGGCCATTGGCCACGAGCGCATCGTCCTCACCCGCAACCGCAAACCAGTTGCAGCCATCATCCCTATTGACGATTACAATTCTCTGCGCAAGAGAGGTTGACGGCGGCTGACCCATAAAGCTGGCCTTCGTTTGGTGGCTCGCAAAAAGCCATCAGGTGCTGTTTTGTATCTTGGGGAATTATGGAAGAACCTATACCGCCATTTAAAATACGTCAACGCCAAGCCCAGCGCGCTCTCGGCATACTTCTTCGCCGAGGTCGATTATCAAAGCGAGATGTGCAGTACAGTCCGCGATTAGGTCAGGTCGAAGTCGGAATTTGGCTGCCCGACAGAGCCGGCGCGGAGTATGAACCTTACTTCCTTTTACTCAAGCGGGCGACGCTGCACTGGCGCTTGCACGCTCTTACTGTCGCGAATGCGTTAAATTTTGAGTTTCATATAGAGAAAGAAGTGCCGTTTGCCCATTTTACCGCGGCTAAACTCGACCCAACGAAGGTGCGACTCTTCTTTGAAGCTGCCATGTTCATGACGATTGGCGTCAGCGAGCTTAGCATAACGGTCGATACTAAGGAACAGACAAGAATGGACTGGGATATCAAGCGGCTTGCCCTGCGCCTTGCTCGCGACCCTATTCCGGCAAAAGTATGAGGAAAGCAAAAATGAAACGATTCGTCATCGCCTGTTGTCTGATGGGCGTTGTCAGTCTCGTCACAGGCTGCACCAAAGTGGGCACGAGCACAGGCGCCGGCCCAAACGGAAATCCCTGGACCGTTCACGGTGTGCTGCGCATTGCCGGCGTGGCAGAGCCCGACAACATGAACCCGTTGCTGGGCGAGCAGCAGATTGAAGTTGACCTGTCGATGTTTTGGGCGGGCTACCTTTTCAATTGGAACGATCAAAATCAGTTCGTGCCCGAACTTGCAACCGAGGTTCCAACAACGCAAAATGGGGGAATCAGCCCGGATGGACTATCCATCACCTATCATTTGCGCCGCGGGGTAAAGTGGCAAGACGGAGCGCCATTCACGGCCGACGATGTTATCTTTACCTGGCAGGCAGTCATCAATCCGGCAAACAACGTGCAAACGCGAACCGGTTACGACAGCAATTATATAACTTCCATCGAGAAAAAAGACGACTACACAATCGTCGTCCATCTCAAGCGGCGTTGGGCGCCTTTTATCAACACCTTTTTTACCATGTCGTCAACCCCGTATCCAATACTTCCCAAACACCTCCTCGCGCAATATCCCAACATCAATCACTTGCCGTACAACACCAAGCCGCTCGGAACCGGCCCTTTTATCGTGCAAGAGTGGCAAAAAGGCACGATCATTCGCATGACCGCCAACCCTAACTACTGGCGTGGCGCTCCAAAACTTAAGGAAGTTGATTATCAGATCATACCTGATGAGACAACCATTCTCGTACGTCTGCAAACCCACGAAGCCGACATGGAATACAACGCGCCTTCGTCGCAGACACCGAGTTTCTCGAAATTGACCGGCTACCACATCTACCTTACGCCGTTCACACAATACCGTCAGATCGGACTCAATCTCCGCAACCCTATTCTTAGCGACGTGCGAGTTCGCCAGGCTCTGTCGTATGCGATCGACCAGCGCGAACTCATTGACACCGTGAGTCACGGCGTCAACATGTCCGGTGATACTGATCAACCGCCGTTTCTGTGGGCGCATAATTCAAACGTCAGGCGGTATCACCACGATCCAGCGATGGCCGCAAGCCTGTTAGATGCGGACGGTTGGAAGCTCGGCAGCGATGGCTACCGCTACAAAGACGGACAAAAGTTAGAACTTGGGATGTCAGGCGCTACCGGCGTCGCCGAGACGCGGGACTTGGAAGCGATTGTGCAGCGCCAGTGGCAGCAGATCGGCGTGCAAGGCGATGTCAAAAATTACGCCACGCCGCTCTTTTTTGCGAGCCTTCAGGCGGGTGGTATCCTCCAAGGTGGGAAGTTTGATACTGGATTCTACTCGTGGATCAACGGCATCGATCCGGATGACTCGACGCTCTTTATGTGCGACCAAATGCCACCCAACGGCCAAAACTCATATCATTTTTGCAATCAGGATCTGGACGCAGCCCAACGAATCGCCATGACGGAATACAACCAAGATCAGCGCAAAGCTGCGTATGATAAAATCCAAGACATTCTCGCCGATCAGGTGCCGCTGATCATTGTCTGGTTTGTGCGCCGCCAGGATGTCGTTAACAGCGACCTGCGCAACTACAAGCCAGCCCACGCTGTAACAACATTTTGGAACACGTGGGAATGGGAACTCTAGACAGCCTGACAGGATAACGCCTGGTTTGTCGAGCACGTGCCTACAACCACGCTGATTTGCAATCCGCTACGTTCGGCTGCAGGAGAGGTTGGACATGAGTATTTTAGCTTGGATCGTCGTTGGCATCATCGCAGGCTTTCTCGCTCGCATGGTGATCAAGGGTGAAGGGCCCGGAGGTATCTTCGGGGACCTCCTCATCGGAGTCGTCGGCGCAATTATTGGTGGTTGGCTCTTCAGGCTATTTGGGCACGTGGGCGCAACGGGCATCAACCTATATAGCATCGTTGTCGCTTTTGTGGGCGCGGTGATCCTATTGCTCATCATTCGGGCGATCGGTGGCAGGAAAACCTAGCCGGCGCGCTCGCAAACATCGCGCAGCAGGATGCAAATAGCATCCTGTTTTTTTTGCGTCGACCGGGGGAATTGCAGACGCCGCAAAGAGGTGCTCGCTAGTGCGAAGAAGCCCGCCGCGTGCAAACAATTTTTATCAACGCTGATGTCACGACACTCGACCCCAGCCATCCCAGCGGACGATGCATCCTCGTCGGTGACGGCATTATCGAGCAAGTCCTCGATTCGCGGCCAACGGGCCTTGGCAACACGGTGAAGGTGATTGATTGCAGCGGTGGAGCAGTGGTTCCGGGTTTTCATGATTGTCACGTTCA
>JBPYDX010000171.1:0-2809 GCA_051986115.1 Candidatus Eremiobacteraceae bacterium | reverse complement strand
GTATCACGGTTGAGCGTCAGGTCCTTTGCGGTGAGCAATCGCGGGCCAGGCTCGCGCTCGCGTAACTGCACGCGAATGCGGGCCAGCAGCTCTTCTATTGAAAACGGCTTCGTCAAATAATCGTTGGCGCCGGTATCCAAACCGGTGATGCGATCCGGCACCGCATCTTTGGCAGTCAGCATGATAATAGGCACGGCCGAGTGCTTGCGAACGCGCCGGCAAACTTCCAGCCCGTCAATACGCGGCAAGAGAACATCCAAGACGATAAGATCCGGACCCTTGAGCGCCCGCTCGATGGCAGCCGCGCCGTCCCCGCAGACCTCCACTTCAAAGCCTTCATGCTCGAGTTCTAACTGCAAAACTCGAGCGATGTTTGAATCATCCTCAACGACTAAAATGCGTTGGCGAGTGGGTTTGCCAGATGACGAGGGGGCAGCTTCCAAGGCGGTGCTCCTGTCGTTTCCTCACGACGGGTGGTTAGCAACAACGCTACATTTAATCTAGTCGGATTGCGCTGTGGCTATCATTAACCAAGAATGAAATCCACGCGCGGGACAGCCGTGGGTGTGCTCCGAATCATAACCGCCTGCCGAAGCTGCGCCTTTTCGTGGCTGCCGAAATTGATGACGCCGTGCGCGCCCTCGCGCGCGAAGCCATTGAATCGCTCTCGTTTGCGCAACTTGATTGCAGATTCGAGTTGCTCGAGAAGCTTCATATCACCATCGCATTCTTAGGCAGTGTACCCGAGTCGGATTTACCTCCCATGATCGCCGCATTGCGCGCGGCGAGCGCTGCGTGCAGTCCTTTCACACTAACGTTTCAACGAATGGGAGCGTTTCCAAGCGAGCGCCGCCCACGCATACTCTGGCTTGGACTCCAAGAACAAAGCTCGCAGTTTGACGCCTGCGCCCATCTCGTTCGCTCCGACTTTGAAAAGCTGGGCTTTCAATTTGATAAGGAGGCTACCGCACACATCACCATTTGCAGGCTACGGTCGCCAAAGCCCGTCGCACTGCCGCAGCTTCGCCGCCGGGTCACTCTCGACGTCAGAGGTTTAACCTTGTTTCAATCTCTGCCGGCAGGTCCAACGACTCGATACGAAGCACTCGACCGAACCGCGTTTTCAGCTTAAGGGAGCAAACTATGTTGAAATCGCTCGCTGCATTGTTGGTCTCAGGCTTGTTGGTTTGCGCACTCGCGGTCCAGTCGCTCGCTGACAATCCGCCAGCGCCGGCAGTGATCAGCGTTCAGGCAAACGGCACCGTCAATTATACTCCAGACACTGCTCGGGTAACACTCGGCATTCGTTCGGAGTCTCCTAACGCCTCGACCGCCATTGAAACCATCAATAAGAATTCTGCTCAAGTCATCGCCGCTCTCAAGGCCATCGGCATCGCTGATTCTGCAATCAAAACCGTGGAGTATAATCTGCAGTACCGCCAACCAACGGTCGCTCCGGTTGCTACCAGTCAAGCTTCAGCTGCCTCGAACGGCGCCTACGTCGCATTCGCGCTCCTACAAGTGACAGCGCCGATTGCGCTTGCTGGAAAAGTGCTCGACACAGCGATGGGCGCTGGCGCCAACGAGTCGTTTGGTCTCTCGTATCAAACCAGCAACTACGAAAGCCTTTATCGCTCGGCCCTTGGCAAGGCTGTCGCATCCGCGCGCGCAAGTGCCGAGGCGCTCGCCAGCGCTGCACACGTGAAGATCGTTGATATTCAGTCGATCAGCAACTCTGCCGAAGCGCAGCCTTTGACTCGAGGCGTGGCTATGGGAATGGCGTCAGCCGGCGCACCGATTGTAGCTGGAACCGATGCTGTAACGGCAACGGTCTTCGTCGTGTATAGGATACGATAAATCGGAGTGAGCGCTACGAACTCTTAGAGTCGTTAGGCGTTTTGGACGATCGCAAGCGCCCAGCCACGGTGCGTCATTTTGCGAACGAGATAGTAGCCGTCTTTGGTGTGGTCGAAGTAGACAAAGCCCAGGGCTTGCGCGTCGGCCATTGTTTTGAGAACGAGTACACCTTGCATGATCCACGTGAGCCTTTCACCTATATAACGCCCAACGGGCACCAAACATTACCTCGACCGTCCCGTCACGCGCTCAGAACCGCTCGATTATGACCACGCACACGTCCTAGGGGTCCATCCTAACAGGGCGGAAGATGCAACTGGAAGATGCCGATAAACGCCCCGCGGTTGTTGACCGCTACCATCACAAGCCGGGAGTATAGAGCTCCCGGTTTTTGGTGTCTGGGCATTCGGGCTCCGCAAATTGCCCAAGCGGTCCGCCCGGCTCAATATGTGGCGCTTGACATACCCGGCGAATTTTCAGTGCGGCTAGCACTTGGGATCTACACAGCGCAAAGCGATGAGTTTACCCTGCTCTTTGCACGTTGGGGACCGCGCACGACCGTGCTCTCGCAGCTTCAGATCGGCGACCCAATCTCGTGCATCGGACCCTTGGGTAACGAATTTGCATTGCCCAAAGCCGGTTCGCGCGCGGTCATTGTGGCTGGGGGTTTGGGCGTTGTGCCGTTTTGGTTGCTCGCTAAGGAACTTCGCGCCGCCGGCGTCGACACGACAATCATTTTGGGCGCTCGATCGAAGGACTATCTCCTTGGCGCAAGCGAGCTTGCAGTCTTTGGCATGAAGATGCATCTGTGCACGGATGATGGCAGCGAAGGATACCGAGGCAGCGTCGTTGCCAAATTTGAAGAACTGGAATTTGTACCTGATGCCGTCTACGGTTGTGGTCCACGGGGAATGTTGCGCAGTCTTTGCCACGCAGCCAACGCGCGCAAGAT
>JBPYDX010000170.1:0-11340 GCA_051986115.1 Candidatus Eremiobacteraceae bacterium | reverse complement strand
TTTGTCGTTGACACTAGGGTGCCGTTACTCAGCACAAAGTAATTGGCCGGGACCGTTGCCGTCACTTCGGTCGTCGCTCGGGCGTTGGGATAATCGATGCACGGGAACCAGTAATGCGCGTCTTGGTCTTGCCCTTGTGTCCACACTTGCACCGGTTTGTGAGGATACCCCTTATCGGGTGCGATGAAATAGATACCTTGCGTCGGTTGACGCGCTTCGTAATCGATGACAACCGTGCTCGACTTTCCCGGCTGCAGCGATTGACCAAGATCAATCGTCAACTTGCCACCGATCGTTTCAAAACGCAGCTGTTTGCCGGTGGCGCTGCGGACCGATTTGATGAGCAAATGGTCGGCATCCATCTCGAGTGAGCGCAACGATTTGCCGACCGCGGCAAACGTCGTCCTGCACGTTCCAAAGAGGATATGTTCTTTAAAGTCAAAGGACAGCGTCAGCGCAATGTGTCCGATCGCTGCCGGCCGGTCCGGCGCATAGCGTGCCACAGCGCCTGGAAGCGCGAAGGGACGTCGTGCTGAGTTGGCTACGACGTTGCGGTGACGGCGGCAATAGGCTTCGTTCATAATGGTTCCTTTGGGCAAAAAAAATCAGCCGGGAATCGCAAAGCGGCTTTTGCTGGTTGGACAGATGTCGCCTGGGTTCCGTGCAAGCAGTCGCCTAAAGTTGACCGCGACGCGCGCCAATTGCGAGGAAACTCGATTTGGAAAGCCCTGAAACCCTTTACCGGGCGGCAGCAACCTCCTTGCGCTCGGCTGTCACGACGGCAACAACCTTGGGCGGCGCAAATTCGAAATGGTCGTGCTCTGCTGTGAAATAGCCCAGCCCCGCAGTAGCCGTGCGCAACTCGGTGAGGTACCGTGACATTTCAGCTTGAGGCACGAGCGCCTTAACGAGGTCGCAACCTCGTCGTTCCTCGCTTGGACCGTACGTCAAGATCTGCCCACGGTGCCCAGAAATCTGCTGCAAGACCGAACTCGTATAAGAAGTGGGGACGGTTATTTCAACGCGGTGAATCGGCTCGAGCAAAACAGGATGGCATTTCGGCACGCCTTCGCGCATGGCCAGCGAAGCTGCGAGTTTGAATGACATCTCATTTGAGTCAACGCTGTGATATGAACCGTCGAACAACTTGACGTGCACATCAACAACTGGGAAGCCTCCCAGCGGCCCCTTTTCGAGCGCTTCACGCACGCCTTTTTCAACGCCCGGGAAAAACTGCTTAGGAACGACGCCGCCGACGATTGCTTCTTCAAACTTAAAACCACTGCCGCGGGCTAGCGGCTCGATTTCAAGGTGCACGTCACCAAACATACCATGGCCACCGGTTTGGTGCTTGTAACGGCCTTGTTGTTGAGTTTTACCGGTGATCGTTTCTCGATATGGCACTTGCGGTAATTGGGTGTCAAGCTTGACGCTGTACTTGCGCTGCAGACGCTCGACTGTCACGATCAAATGCATTTCACCATAGCCGCGCAATACCAGCTCATCGGTAAATGCTTCGCGCTCGACGATCAACGTAGGATCTTCTTCGCGCATGCGCACCAGAATCTGCGAAAGCTTGGCTTCGTCTGCGCGATCGTGCGGGCGCAAGGCAAGTGAAAAAGCAGGTTTGGGCAGCTTGTGAATGGGCATTTGCGTCTTGGTTCCATTCGAACACAACGTGTCGCCGGTGACCGTCGTATCCAGACGAGCGATCGCCACGATGCTGCCAGGTCCCATTCCACTCGCTGCGCTTTGGGATTTGCCTTGCAAAATGTAAAGGCCGCCCGGGCGTTCCTTGACGTCGCGATTGACGTTGACAAGCGCAGTGTCGGGATTGAGCGTACCGGAAAAGACGCGCACGATCGAAAGCTTGCCGCTTTGCGGGTGTACGGTCGTCTTGCACACTTGAGCCACGACGGGAGCGGCGGCATTTGGCTCAACGAACGTACCAGTGTTGTCAGCACGCCGCACCTGTGTGGCATCAGGAAATTGGTTGATGATGAGCGCGAGCAACTCCGGCACACCCCAGCCGCGAATGCCGCTCGTAACGACAACGGGAACAATCTTGTCTGCGCTGACATCTGACTCGAGGTCGTGTTCAATCTCCTCAAGTGGAGGCTCTTGGCCTTCGAGGATTTCTTCCATCAGATGGTCGTCGAAGTCAGCGAGCGCTTCGAGCAACTCTTCATGGTTCTTGTCAGCGAGATGTTCAGGCAAGGTTGTCAGCGCGGATTGTCCGTCGCCATATTTGTAGGCCTTCATCGTGACGATGTCGACAAATCCGGAAAGGTTTTCCGCTTGGCCGATGGGCGCGTGTTCGGCGACGACGTGATGCCCAAAACGTTCGCGCAACGCGCTATAGGTGCCGACAAAATCAGCGCCTGGCCGGTCGAGTCGATTGATGACAAAACAATGAGGCATCTTGAGCGACTCAAGATAATCGACCAATATCTCAACCTGGGGCAAACGGTTTGCGTCCGCTTCAACGACGACGACTGCTGCATCAGCTGCGGCAAGTGCGAACTTTGTCTCCTCAAGAAAATCGACTGCACCCGGGCAGTCGATGAGATTTACGAGGACATTACCGCTTTTGAGATAGGCAAAACTTGGAGCCACCGACATCTGGTGCGAATGCGATTCAGGATCGTGATCGGTTGTTGACGTGCCGTCGACGACAGAACCTTTGCGGGGCAGCGCTTGCGCTGAGGCGAGTAGCGCTTCCACAAGCGTCGTCTTCCCGCTGTGATGCGGCCCCACGAACGCGACATTTCTGATGCCTTGAGCTTGCGCTACAGCCATCACTCACCTCCGAAAAATGGGAAGAGCGCCTTCGACATGGGGATGTGCTTGCCTCCACGCGAAATCGCTAGGGATGCTTGCGCCCACCGCGACACTTCGTATATACGAAACCTTCGTCTCCATCCAAGGCGAGGGCGACTTGATTGGCTCGCCATCGCTTTTTATACGCCTTGATGGGTGTCCGCTTCGTTGTACATGGTGCGATACGCCATATGCGTTAGCGGGTGACGCTGGTCGTCCAACCAGCGTGGAAGCGCTTGCGACGCTCGCAGCCGAGCACGCGCGAGTGGTTATCACGGGCGGTGAGCCCCTAGCGCAAGATATCAGCCCGCTGGTCCAAGCGCTTGGCCGCCGTCACATCACCGTTGAAACGAGCGGTACGATCTTTGCCGATCTTCCTAGCGTTTCGCTCTTCTCTATTAGTCCAAAAGTGGGCACGTCCGGCTACTCGCCGAAACCAATTATCTTGCGCAAATTCTTTGCCACCGCTGCTGGACGCATACAGTTGAAATTTGTGATTGGCGACAAGAGTGACCTTGGGCAAGCGCTCGAGCTTGTATCCTCGCTTCGTGACGAGTTGCCCGCGAATACGCCGGTCGTCTTGCAGCCAGAGAGCGGACGCGCAGGCCGCGGTGAAGACTATAATTCGTTCCTAGCATGGATGACCGATTTGGTGCTCGCCGAAGCTTCTTGGGGAACGTTTAATGTCCGGGTGTTGCCCCAACTGCATTATTTGTTGTGGCATGGAACACCCGGGCGATGATTTCTATAACCTTTGGTTGTCACTTCGACGCGGCCCACCAGCTTGCACTGCCTTATGATTCGCCGTGCAACCAGCGGCACGGGCATCGCTATGGTGTCGAGATAAGCGCCTCGGCTAGCGAACTCGAGCATGGCATGGTAGTTGACTTTAACATCTTACAAAAGGTTGTCGATGAGTTCGATCACTGTGACCTCAACGAGCGCTCGGAGTTTCGAGCAACGCAGTTGGCGACAACGGCGGAAAACATTGCAAGCGTGCTGGCCCAAAAGCTGCAGCACGCAGTTGGATCGCGTGTTTCAATTGATGAGGTAGCCGTTCGCGAGACGCCGCGATCGCTTGCGCGTTGGCGACGGTCTTAGCGGCGGACGCGCTCTGGGTTAATCGTAATATCGAGCTTATCAGCGGCGATTTCGGAAAATGCTGTGGTCACCGATTTTTCGGGATTAGCACCTTCTACTGCCGGCTCATCGCGGTTTACCAGTTGTTGAGCGCGCACCCGCGCCGCATTGACCAGTAAATACTTGTTGCCGACACGGTCTAATAGCTGATCGATATCACCGAAAGACTTCGGCGCTTTTTGATCTTTCATGCGAACGTCCTCATTCGACGGCGCTGTTGTGCGGCCTGCCGCTTCCCTGCTTGTGAAAAACGCTGGGCTCGACTATTCTTGCAGCAGCATTTCGAGATTGCCGCGCATGGCGACCAGACCGTCTTGATTGGTCGCCGTCCCTTCAAAACAAACGATGAGACCACCAAGCGAGTTCTTGAAATATGTATCGGTGACGCGCCATAGAAGTTCGAGCGTATCGCCCTCGCGAACCGCTGCTGTAAAGCGAAACGAACATCCGAGGCCAATGGCAGTTCCGCGCTCCGCAAGCCAAGAGGCGGCTAGTCCAAGCATAAGCGAAATGGTCTGTTCTGCCGCCGCGATGCGTTTGCCGAAGCGCGATCGTTTGCCGGCTGCGTCATCGTGATGCACCGGATTATGGTCGCCCGCGCGATGAGCGAAATCAGCGATGTCAGCCGCATCATAGCGGTGATGGCGAGAAAACGTATCCCCTGGCGCGACTCTTGAGGCAAATGGTGGCAAAGCCATAATTTGTTGGCTATTCTGAGTGGGCCGCGCACCGCTCCTTTGACGTTAGGCCGCTGTGCGTCTTTTGATTGCGTGGAGAGCTTCGGAACCGCTGCGAAAAGTCACAACCGCTGTTGGCAGCTGTGATGACGCAAGCATGTTTGCCAGGCTCAAATCCTTGGCGACGAAAGCGACCTGACGGCCAGCGTGCTCTGAAAGCAGGCGCCGCACTGCACCTAAGAGCTGCTCGACGCCGACCTCATCGACGCCGGTCACATCCTCGAGGTCGATCAGCACGTCACTGTGGTCCAACGTTGCCGCGTGCGCCAACGCGGTCGCAACCGTCGGGGCAGCAACAGCGTCCAGCAGTCCTTCGATCTTAAAGAGATTCCAGCGGCTCGTGGCCGACAGCGTTTGCAGCGTCATGCGTTTACCACGTTTAGTGTTATCGGCGCTCGGTGGGCAATCTTCAGCTCCAGGCACCAAGCAGACACTGCTTGAAATCACACGTGTGGACGTTGTGTGCATCATCGGTGATCGCGTATACCACGCACAAGGCAGCACGTGTCAACGAGATCTCGAAGGCCGCGGTCATATGCTCGTGTTAACCGAGGCACAAGCACACGAGGTCGGCATGGAACCTTGCGGGTTTTGTATCGGTGATACGTCGGCCGAAAACCCTAAGCCGCAAAGCGGCTGAGCGCATTGCGCAGCTCCTGCGGAAGCTCGCGTTTTGCAAATGTTGTGCGGTCGACGCACACCAGCACGATTGAAAAGTCGGCGATTCGCTGGCGAGCCTGATTATCGATCGTAAAGCCGAGTGTGACCGACGTCCTGCCAAGTGATTGCACGAACGCACTCACACGAAGCTTTTCATCAAGCCGGGCTGGCGCATGAAAGTCCGCAGAAAAGTGAACGCGAGGCAGCCAACAATCCAGCGTATCAAAAATTTTTCCATACGGCATGCCCGCCGCGCGAAACAGCTCAGTTTCAGCGACTTCGACGAAACGAACGAACGCGCCGTAGCACACGATACCAGCAGCATCGACGTCGCTCCAGCGAACGTACTCTTCAATCGTAAAAGCGTTTAGCACAGTTCGAAACGGGCTGTAAAATGGCGCAGCGGGGGCGCTTGCCAGGTGATACGTAAGCCGCGAAGACTTTCGCGCCGCTTATAAACGTCCGCCATGACTTCAACGACGTAATCGACGTGACTTTGCGTGTACACGCGGCGCGGAATCGCCAAGCGCACGAGTTCCATCGGCGCGGTCTTTTCTTCGCCGTTTGTGCCAGTGCTTCCAAACATGACGCTGCCGATCTCGACCGCTCGTATTCCGCCTGTCACGTAGAGTTCACCGACAAGTGCTTGACCGGGAAATTGGTTTGCCGGAATGTGCGGCAGCAAGGCGGCGGCGTCGACGTAGATCGCGTGGCCGCCCGGCGGTTGCACGATTGGGTAACCGATCTGCGTCAAGTGTTTGCCCAAATAAGCGGTCGAGGTGATGCGATAGCGCAAGTAGTCGTGCTCGACGACCTCGTGCAAACCGATTGCAATCGCTTCAAGGTCGCGCCCTGCAAGACCACCGTACGTTGGGAAGCCTTCAGTGAGAATGAGCAGGCGAGCCTCTTGGCGAGCCAACGTATCGTCGTTGGTGGCCAAGAAGCCGCCGATATTAACCAAGCCGTCTTTTTTGGCCGACATTGTCGCGCCGTCGGCGTAGGAGAAAAGCTCGCGCGCGATGTCGATGACGTCTTTGCTCGCAAAGCCCGGCTCGCGTTCGCGTATGAACCAGCAGTTTTCGGCGAAGCGGCAGGCATCGATGTATAGCGGCAAGTTGTGCTGCTTGCACACCTGTGACACCGCTTTGATATTTTCCATCGACACGGGCTGACCGCCGCCTGAATTGTTGGTGACGGTAATCATTACCAGCGGTATTTTTTCTCGTCCAACCTGCGCGATCAGTTTGCGCAGCGCTTCTACATCCATGTTTCCCTTGAAAGGATGAGGCGCAGCAGGCTGCCTCCCCTGGGGAATTGGCAAGTCAACTGCCACTGCACCAACGTACTCGATGTTTGCGCGCGTTGTGTCAAAGTGCGTGTTGTTGGGAACGACGTCGCCGGGCCGGCACACCGTGGAAAAGAGGATTCGTTCGGCGGCACGGCCTTGGTGCACCGGCAAGACGTGACGGAAACCAAAAATGTTTCGCACCGCATCGGCAAAACGATAGTACGATCGCGCGCCAGCATACGATTCATCGGCGCGCATGACACCCGCCCACTGTTCTGCGCTCATCGCACCCGTGCCGCTATCAGTGAGCAGATCGATGATCACATCTTCGGCGCGCAAGAGAAACCCATTGTAGCCCGCCGTCGCCAAGAGACGCTCGCGTTCCTGGCGTGACGTCATGCGAATTGGTTCAACGGTCTTGATGCGAAACGGCTCAATGATAGTTTGAAACGACATGGACCCTCGCAATCTTCGAGCGCCCCGTTCGAGCCGTTATGAGAAAGCGCCTATGTCAATGCGTCCAAGGAAATCGCCGAACGTCAAATAAAGGTGGCGGTGTGATCGCCGAGTCGTCGATTTTGACCCACATCTGTCCGAAGTGCGCTTCGCCAAATTTGGAGCGTCGCAATTATTGGTATCCAACGTTGGGTTACGGCGATTCGGAACTCGCCTGCCGATTGTGCGGCCTCTTGTTGTGGCCGCGCTTTGATGAGTCGCCGCGACGCGCGTATTTGCGCTGGCTCATGGATCGCGTCGCGCTCTAAGACCCCGTTCCCTTATAATGGTTGAGGCCTGCGCGCCAAAAAGCGTACGCGCCTGCAAACCAGATGATGCCCACCAAAGGCGTGAGCCAACCCATCAGCGGATTGATTGTATATCCGGCTTCGGCACTCTTATGCAATAAAGTTGTTGCTGGAAAATAATTCATAAATGCAAATGGGAAGACGTACCCCAACATGATTTGTACCGCGCGGTTGTAGATAGACAGCGGATAACGGGTGAAATCGCTTTCGAGCGACATAACCACCCAGCGCAGCGTGTCGAGGCGAATGACCCAAAACGACATGGTTGCCACCGCCAGCTGGACGGCAAAGTCAATGAGGGCGCCACCAAAAAATGCGCCGAGAAGCAAAAGTATAGTCGCGGGCGTCCACTGCAGATGAACAACGCCCTGTGCAAACGCAAAGAAAACGAGCGCAATGATCAGCTCGTCCGGCCAAATTTGGCCGGGCTGCGAAAGTATCTGGAAGAGCGGATCGAGCGGACGCACTAGGAAGCGGTCGAAATCGCCCTCGCGCACGTGCTCGCCGACGTTGCCCACGGTGAAGAAAAACGTGTTGTTGATCGTGTGGGCAACCATGTACAACGCATACAGAAAAAAGACTTCTTTCCAAGTCCAACCGTTCAGCGATGGGAAGCGCGACATCATGATCCAGATCGTACCGACTGCCACGCCGTGGTAGATAATGGTGAAGAAAAACCAGATAAAGAAATTCGCTTTGTATTCGAGCAGCGTCAGCGTGTTCAGCCGCCAAAAGGCCCGATAGGTTGCCAGATAGTTACTAGCCACCTTGAATCACCACGCGGCGCTCGCCGATACGCCACAATCCAAGCGCAAAAACCCCGAAGATTAGCGCCCAGACGGCCTGCGAACCTAAGGTTGTGAGAATCCCAGTCCCGCTGACTTTGCCAATATAAATGGAAAGTGGTGCATTGTAGATGGCCGCAAAGGGCAAGGCAAGAGCTATTTGCTGCAACACTCCTGGAAAGAAAAACAATGGCACAAGCGATCCTGATAGCAATGACGAGATGAACTGCACCATAAGTTGCACGCCAAAAATCTCCATGGTCCAAAACGTTATTGTCGCCATAATAAGATCGAGGAAGAAATTGACGATAAACCCAAATCCAATGCTCACAACAAATGCTAGGCCTGCGATCGGCGATGCCGGCAAGTTAAGATGAACCAAGAGCAACGACAGCGCCAAGGCTGGAATAATCTGCAGTGCGGCAAACGACGTTTGACCAACGGTGTCAGCCAGCACATAGAATGGGATCGATATAGGGCGCATGAGGTCGATGGCGATCCCCCCTTCGCGAATCTTTTCCCTAATGACGTAGGCGCCGTTGACGCCGTAGATGAGATCAAGCAGCAGCGCGATCGTCGCGTAGGTGATCATCCAATCGAGCGTGATGCCCGCTTGCTCTCCGTTGTTGCGATAGAGCGCCGTCCACAGTGTTGACAATAAGAACACTCGCAACAGCACGGAGCCAATGTGGGTAAACACTTGGGGACGATAGGCCGCTTCGCGCGAAAATGCGACCTTCGCGAACTCCCGATAGGGTTGGAGCAAACTATCCGTTACCTTTGTGGAATTTTACCTTGACGAGCGGACTTATGTATCGCAGGACAGTCGTGGTCGGCGACGTGCCGGTCGAGGTGGCGCCCCCGATCACCCAAACGACGTTGCCCAAGGTGACTTGCGACATGCCGTGGCGCGGACTGGGCATCCAAGGCCCGTCGTACCATCCATTGATGCTGGGTTCTGAAATCTCCATGCTTTGCGTGGACTCGTAAAAGCGCAAATTGTCGCCGCCGACTGCAACCAGACGCCCATTCACTTCACTTAACCCGAAGTCGGAGCGCGGCAAGTGGAGATTCATGCATGTCGTCCAACGATCTCGCGCTGGATCGTAGACATCGCAGGCATTCAAATTGAATTCCGACTCTGTGCGACCGCCCACCATGATGATCCGGTTGTCCAAAACAGTCGATTCGGGCTCAATAATCGCGTCCGCAAGCGCATAGGCACGCATGCTCCATCTGCCGGTTGGAATGTCATAGACGAGCATGCTCGTGGCATCGTTGCCATGCGCAGCGACGCCACCGATAAGATAGAGCTTGCCATCGATTTGCTGCATGGTCGCACCATAACGAGGAACCGGCAGTGACGGCATCTGCGTCCAGTTGTCTCTGCTTACGTCGTATCGCCAAAACTTATTGGTGACGACGTTTTCAATGCGGCCACCCGCGATATAGATGCCGGTGCCATCAACCGCAACGGCCGCGTGGTCGACTGGCTCGGGCATTTGCGCAGCATACGTCCACACGCCCAGACGAGCGCCCGCGCGCTCGGGTTGTTCGGGCGATTCACCCGGCGCGACTTGCGGTTCCCACACAAGAGTGGTGTCCATCTGTTCGTTGTTTGGACCGAAGCCGCCAATGACATAAATGCGCCCAGCGATGACTGCAGCGGCAGCATCTTCGCGCGGCGAGGGAAGATTTGGACCGCGCACCCACACCCCTTTGTTGAGGTCCGGAACGTCGCGTTCCACCGTTTCCGGCGGGGCGGTGGCTGTAGAAGCGGCAGGTTGCGCCGACAGCACGACAACGGGCGCGGTTTGTTCCTCAGCACGCCCTGAACTTGTGGCAAGACACACGCTTGTTATAAGCACCATCGTGAATGCAAGACTCGCAAGCCTCATGACAGTGCTTCCACGGCGAGCGGCTGGCCATCGAGCCCTTTGAGGTAGATTTCTCGGATGATCGTCTCGAGCTCGGGTTCTTTGACGGTGACATCTTTGAGCTCGTAACGCGCGGCCAGCGCAACGATCAGCTCATCGGCTCGAACGATCGTGCGGTCAAATTCAAAGGTAATGCGATTGCCTTCTTTTGCTACCAGGCGCACGCCGCGAATGTTGATATCACATTCCTCGCAATACCCATCAATTTCGGCAGCGAGCAGCCGATTTCGTCCGTAGCGACCCTTGATTGCCTCGACGCTGCCGTCGTATAGTTTCTGCCCGTGGTCGATAAGGATGATGCGGTCGCAGAGTTTCTCGACGTCATTGAGATCGTGCGTCGTCAAAATAAATGTTGTGCCGCGTTCGCGATTGGTTCGCGCGATAAAGTCTCGGATGACCTCCTTAGCAACGACATCGAGCCCGATTGTTGGTTCATCCAGAAAAACGATTGGTGGATTGTGAAGCATGGCGGCCGCGAAATCGCCACGCATGCGCTGGCCTAAGCTCAGTTGACGAACCGGGGTACGCATGAACTCATCGAGCCCGAGCAAGTCACCGAACTCGCGCAGGTTTCGAGCATACACATCGGCGGGAATGCCATAGATAGCGCGCAGCAGCTCGTAGGATTCGCGTAACGGAAGATCCCAGTAGAGCTGCGTCCGCTGCCCGAAGACAACGCCGATCTGCCGGCCATTGGCGACTCGATCTTGCCAGGGCACGATGCCGTTGACAGTGCAGCTGCCGCTGGTTGGAACCAAAATACCGGTGAGCATTTTGATTGTAGTCGATTTGCCGGCGCCATTGGGCCCGATGTAGCCCACGAGTTCGCCGCGGTCAAGTTCGAAGGACACGTCCGAAACCGCGACCTTGTCATCGTAGTCGCGGGAAAACAACGATGTCAGCGTTCCGAGGACGCCGTCCCCGCGACGGCGCGTTCGAAAAGTTTTGGTTAGCTGATTGGCACGAATGATCATCGGTTGGTCCGCGGGTAGAATACGCCTCTTGCCGCGAATGTTTGCGCGTGAACGCTAGCGCTTCCTTGGCGGATGAAAAGCAAGCCGATAGTCAGCTTCTTTTTGTTTACGGCGCTCTCATGCAAGGCTGTTATTTACACCACTATTTAGCAGGCACGACCTTCATCGGTAAAGGTTGGACTGCAGGCCGGCTCGT
>JBPYDX010000169.1:0-3041 GCA_051986115.1 Candidatus Eremiobacteraceae bacterium | reverse complement strand
CCAAACCATTGCGCCTATCGATACTCGTTTTCGGTCGGGCGAGATCAATTCGCAAGTCCGTGATGCGGCGGCCTCGTTGCACGAAGTGGAGTCTTTTTACGCGCAGCGGGGAGCCGCGATCGACCATCTGGATGGCGTTACTGTCCAGTACTCAAATTGGTGGCTCAATGTGCGGCCGTCGAATACCGAGCCGTTGCTTCGGCTCAATGTTGAAGGCGACACGCAAGCGCTTATGGAGCAGCACCGTGATGAGGCTCTGAGAATAATCCACACTAGCGCCGTTTAGAGCTATTCAACCAGAATTTTTTTTGATCGACTAGCATTTCTCGGTAGTTATCAGCTTAACGAAAGCTTTTCCAGTCCCGCACAAAGGGCTTCTCTTATCGTTGCGCACCACATACGGGTACAATGTAGACGAGGTGTGTGAACCATGAACCAATCCAAACAACAGTGCGCGCAGTCTGAGGGGGAGCGCGATCTCGTTAAAGTCTTGCACGCGGCGGTCGTCTGCGGATGTCCCGCTTGTCGTCATGTCGCGCGCATGAGAATCGTGGAAGAGCATGCCCACCAAGCATTCGCACGAGCGTTTGAGGACTTAGCCGAGACAAAAGATCTGCCTTGGCTGCTCCGCAAACGCGCAGCTTGACCCCAAGTGAGAGGTGGAATGACATGCAATCAACGGTCACTCAGCCACAACAGAGAAGCGAGCAAATGCCAATGATACCGACCCCATGGGTGAATTTTGCCGTTGGCATCGCGGCCATCATCACGCCATTTGTGGGGAGCGCACCAGATGCGTTTCGAACAAGTAACGTGATCACAGGCATAATCATCTGTATCGTTGCTCTACTCGCATTCTTCTCGTCGCGATCGCGATCGGGTATCTACGTTGCAATTATCAACGTCCTAGCGGGCATCTGGCTTCTCATCTCGACATCATTCACGTTGAGTCCCGCAATGGTGTGGGATAACGTGATTCTCGGTGTGCTCGCCATCGTGACGGCTTGCGTCTCGATGGGCGTGCACAAGCAAGTGATGGGTCTTCGCGGGTTGCTATGACGAGCCGCTTTGAATTCCGCTTTATCTCAGTGCTTGCAAGTCACGCCGACAACCCAGCCGAAAGCGCGCGGGGAGAGCCTGACTTGCATGCGCTCGACAACCTTGGAAAGGAGGGCTGGCAAATTACAGGGATCATGCCCGATCCCTTACTCCCAGGCGCGCGATTGATCGTTTCACTCCAACGGCAGGTTGCCGCCTGACTTTGGCGCTGCCTGAGGCCTTGGCATCCACACGTAGCGCCGCCACAGGATGAAGATAAGCCAGACCAACATTGCGGCCAAGGCAACGCCTATCGAATAGGCGGGGCCTTGGGCTTTGAGCAGCATCGCTAACACCGCAAGGGCAAGCGCCGGAGGCATGTTAGCGCGGATTGCAGCTTGCAAGACCAAAACCGCGAGCGTTGCGATGGCGACACCCCACGGAGTGAGTCCAAAGAGCTGATAGCTAATCTGACCAACAACTGCTCCAAGGATCGGAGTCACAACGATTGATCGAAAATTAGCGTTCGGCGCATCGGGCCGAGAAAAGATTAGGTAGATGACGACTGCGAGTGGTGGCACCAGCAAGAACTCGGTTTCGGTTAGGTGGCTCAGCCGTGACACCAAGTCGATGCAGAACAGAAGAACCGGAACGGCGATGAACGCGCTCAGCTTTGCGCATTGCTCTCGAGTATAAGGTGGCGGCCTATCTAACGAGTGGTCAGCCACGCACAAGACCGCGCAAGGCGAGTCCCGTGAGACTGCCGATCGTGGCGAGAAGAACACGCCCTCGCTCGGAAAACATGTGTCGCTTTTCTTGCAAGACGCGAATGCAACCTAAGCACTCACTTCCCAGCCGGATGGGCGCGACCATAGAGCAACCGAAACCCAATGTCGCAAAGCTGCGTAGGAGTGGGCTCGGCGAATGTGCCAGATCTTGCGTAATGATTGTTTGACCCGTGAGCACGAGCGGGAATACACCGTCTTCGTCGCTGGCTTCAGGGAGCACAACTCCGGCACTCGAGCCGATGCCGAACCGTTGGTACCAGCGCTTCTCTCGCGCGCTGTGTTCGACGAATTGTGACACGGTGGGCTTCAGTACTTCGAAGGCCTTGGTGACGGCGTGACGCACGATGAGCTCTCGATCTGTGAGTTGTGCAAACGCGTCGCTGAGTTCGCGTGCCAGCGGTTCCTCAAACGGCTTTGTGCCGCTTAAGGACTCCGGGCTCCACGGCGTCGCATCGTCGTACGAGAACCCTCCGCTGCGCCGTGCACCGATCCGCCAAGCTTGTGGCGTCTTTCCGCTCACTTTGGAAAACTGCCGCGAAAAATAGCTCGCGTCGCTGAAGCCGACTTCATTTGCTACCGCTGAGACTGGTAAGTCGGTTTCGGCGAGCAACATCCGAGCCGCGAACATGCGCCGGTCCGCGATCCACTGGTGAATAGGCTTGCCGGTTTCGCGGCGCACTAAATCCGTCAGGTACGCAGGGGAGCGCTGCACCGCCGCGGCTACGTCGCGAAGTCCAATCGGAAGCCGGTAACGCTCGTCAATGAATCGGAAGACCGTGTTGATAACTTCCTGCCGGCGCATGGACTCAGCACGTTCGACGTGCGCAAGTTCTGCGAGATCGAGTAGCACGGAACGCAAAATAACGCGAACTGCATCGGAATCGCGCGATGGCCTGGCATACAGCTCGTATCGTAAATACCGAAAGCGTTCTTCCCACGGCAACCGGTTGTTTGCGGGAACTATATAGCAACGTGACCTTGGAGGCAACAGGGCCAGCTTGGCGAGTAGCCTGCGAAGTTGGCCAGGAACTGCATCAACATGAAAGCGCAAAGACCACGTAACATGCTGTGATGGGTCCCCGTGACGGTGGAAAGAATCCGGCGGAATGAAAAAGACACTCCCGGGATGCGACTCCACGCGTTGCGTGCCGACAAGCATGTGGGTGCCGTCTGATTCAACATAGATGAGTTCGAAGTTAGCGTGCCGCTCTTCGG
>JBPYDX010000168.1:0-3290 GCA_051986115.1 Candidatus Eremiobacteraceae bacterium | reverse complement strand
TATGAGAACATCAATATTCAACGCGGCATCATCTGGAACATGGAGACCGCGGTTAGTCGTGGTATCGCAGCAACGCTCACCGACTCGAAATTCAACGGATCGTTGCAGGTCAACGACGGCTACTATTCGGGCTCGAACGGACTCGGTGTGGAAGGCCAAATCACGAACACGCCGAGCTCCAGTACGACCTATGAGTTTGTCTTCGTACTGCCGAATTCGAGCGCGCCTCCGAATGCGACTGCATCGATAGCCAATAAGCGGCTCTACAATCCACTCGTGACCTACACAACCGGCAAGTGGCAGTTTCAGCCGTATTTGCTGTGGGTCCAGTCGCCGGCGAGCAGCGCATTGGGCTACACGCGCAGCGAACAAGCCTTTGGAGCCGTCGCGATGGCCACATGGTCCATGAGCTCGACCTGGTCGCTTCCCTTCCGCGTCGAGTTCGGCAAGAACGGCAGCAATCCAGGTGACAAAAGCGCGAACGCAAACCTCTTGGGCTATGGCCCGGGTAGCGCGGCCTGGACGTACACGCTTACGCCCACGTATCGCCACGGCATCATCTTTGCACGAGCCGAAGCTTCTGACGTGAACGTGAGCAACTTCACTCCCGGCTTGGCGTTTGCAGCCAGCGGTACTCAGTCAAATCAATTTCGCAGCGGGCTCGAAGCCGGTATACAGTTTTAATGCATGCTACGTAAGGTGACGGAGTTTGCCCATGCTTGACATAGCGATGATCGCTCTCGTGCTCTTCTTGTTCTGGATACTAGACCGCTATACGGTTGGACTGGAGCGCTTATAACATGCTCGACCAAATTTTTGGTTTGATTTTGTCTCTGCTCGGGCTTGCCTACTTAGCGTATGCCATGCTCCGCCCCGAGCATTTCTAGGAGAAGAACGTGACTATCATTGGTTGGCTGCAAGCCGTCGTCTTCATCGGGATCATCTTCGCCATCACAAAGCCGCTTGGGGCGTACATGGCGCGGGTCTTTGATGGCGAGCGCACGTTCTTGAGTCCTATCCTTGCACCCGTTGAGGGCCTCATCTACCGCGCCTGCCGAGTCAACCCGCAAACGCAGATGTCGGCGACGATGTATTTGTTGGCCACGCTGGCATTTAGCCTTATCAGCTTCCTCTATCTGTATCTGTTGCTACGAACGCAGAAATGGTTGCCGCTCAATCCACAGCATTTCGACAACCTTAGCGCCGATAATGCGTTCAACGTCGCTGCCAGCTTCATGACCAACACGAACTGGCAATTCTACTCGGGCGAAAGTACGATGAGCTATCTCTCGCAGATGGCAGGGCTCGCATGGCACAACTTCGTTTCCGCCGGCGTTGGCATTGCGATTGCTGTGGCGGTCATTCGCGGTGTGTGTCGAACGAGCGTCGACAAGACGGTGGGCAACTTTTGGGTCGATGCCACGCGCGCGTGCCTATACGTCTTACTGCCGATCAGCGTTGTGGGTTGCCTGCTGCTCGTATGGCAGGGGATGCCGCAAAATTTCCATTCCTACCAGGATGTTGTCTCGATTGAGGGTTTCAAGCAGACGATCACCGGTGGGCCGATGGCCTCGCAAGAAGTTATTAAAGAGCTGGGAACCAACGGCGGTGGTTTCGTTAACGCAAACTCTGCGTCGCCCAACGAAAACCCGACGCCGCTGAGCAACCTCTTTGAGATGTTGTTCATCTTTACGATCGGCGCTGCCCTGACGTACATGTACGGCCGCTACGCGAAGGATCAGCGCCAAGGCTGGGCCCTGTTCGTCGTCATGGTGCTTCTCTTTGTCGGTGGCTTTACTGTAGCGTACGCGTCAGAGGCCGCCGGAAATCCGATTGTGCACTCGATCGGGGTCGCCGGGCCTAATATGGAGGGCAAAGAATGCCGCTTTGGTGCGGCAGCCTCGGCGCTGTTCGCAACGGTCACTACCGACACGTCTTGTGGTGCCGTCAACGCTATGCACGACTCGTTCCCGCCGCTTGGCGGTTTGGTGCCGCTCGTCGACATGCAGCTCGGGGAGATCGCGTTTGGCGGTGTGGGCACGGGGCTGTACGGCATGATCGTCTTTGTCGTCTTAACCGTGTTCATCGCGGGCCTCATGGTAGGTCGCACTCCTGAGTACTTGGGCAAAAAGATTGAGCGCAAGGAAGTGCAGCTCGCCATGCTGGCCGCGCTCGTGTTGCCGCTTGTTGCGCTCACCCCAACGGCCATTTCCGTTCTGGTTCCGGCAGGCACCGCGACCCTTGGTAACAATGGCGCGCACGGATTCTCCGAGCTGCTCTACGGTTTCACTTCGACAACTGAGAACAACGGGAGCGCGTTTGCCGGACTAGGTGGAAACCTGTACTTCAACATCATCATGGGCATCGTGATGATCGTGGGGCGCTTCACCTTCCTGATCCCGTCACTGCTGCTTGCCGGTGCGCTATCCGGCAAAGTGCAGGCACCTGTTACCGCGGGCACCTTCACGACGGACTCGCCAATTTTTGTCGTGCTGCTCATCGGCGTGATCCTCATCGTTGGTGCATTGACGTTCTTCCCGGCGGATGCGCTCGGGCCGATCGTCGCGCACCTCCTCATGCTGCACGGAAAGACCTTCTGATGATACCGCAACGCCGCATCGAGCGCCGCCCTAGAGCACGCTCGCTCTTCGACCGTAAGATCCTAGCAACTGCCACGATCGAGTCGTTCCGCAAGCTCGATCCACGCTGGCAGTTCCGCAATCCTGTCATGTTTGTCTGCGAGGTCGGCGCATTCGTGACGCTCCTGTTCTTCCTGCGCGATCTGCGCACGCACGGACCGGCAGGATTCGACTTCGCCATCTCAATCTGGTTGTGGTTTACAGTGGTGTTCGCCAACTTCGCTGAGGCTATGGCCGAGGGGCGCGGCAAAGCACAGGCCGACTACTTGCGGCGTACCAAGACGGAAACGCAAGCTCGCCGCGTTCACGACGGCCGCGAAGAATTGGTAAGTGCTACGAGCCTGCGCAAGGGTGACACGGTACGCGTCGCGACAGGAGAGCTCATCCCCGCTGACGGCGACGTTGTTCATGGCGCAGCTTCAGTCGACGAGTCGGCAATCACCGGCGAATCTGCGCCAGTGATTCGCGAAGCAGGCGGCGACCGCAGCTCGGTCACCGGCGGCACCCGCGTACTCTCAGATGAAATCTTGGTTGAGGTCACGTCCGACCCAGGGGATTCGTTCTTGGACCGCATGATCGCACTCGTCGAGGGTGCGAAGCGTCAGAAGACGCCAAACGAGATCGCGCTTTCGATTTTGCTCGCGGGTTTGA
>JBPYDX010000167.1:0-3370 GCA_051986115.1 Candidatus Eremiobacteraceae bacterium | reverse complement strand
CGCGAGGTCCAAAGACGGTCCGTCGCGATATCGGTGTTCATCGACAAAACATTTGGAGCACCCGTGAGTGACGGAATCTTCCACGCCACACGAGTCTAAATTGATGGTCTCGCCGTATCGATGGCCGATGCCCAGTAACGGTATCACGTTACCGCACCTTGACGCACGGGTGTGGAATGACGCCAAATACAACCTCAAAAAAAAAAGATGTGTCGAAGATCACAAGGCCACCGACCAGAGCGCTATAGCTTATTACACAACCGAGCATCAGATCCTGTGCCAGTTGCGGCATTGCATTTCTTCACGCACCGCACCCGACACCGTTCACGAAGGTAGGCCTAGAAGCACAGACAGATTATTTTGACTGAGCCTTCTAGAGTGTTCGGTGCTACTTGTCAGCGCGGCACTTTGTGGCTGCCTGACGATATTCATTCAACTTCTTTGACGCGAGCTCAAACACGAGCCTCGATCGAGGAGCAACTTGCAAGGTGATTGAATGAAGCGTCGGGAGTTCGTCGCCCTTGTCGGCAGTATCATCGTGGGACTGGCAGTTTGGCCATTCAATGGGCGCGCGCAACAATCCGCGAAGCCCGTGGTCGGTGTTCTCGACATTGGGACCCTGGAATCAAAAGCAGCACTCATGGTGAATTTCCGCAACGGTTTGCACGAGCAGGGGTTCGTCGAAGGGAAGAACATTGCCTTCGAAACCCGTTACGCGCTGAACGCCCAGCCTGACCGCTTGCGGACCCTGGCGTCGCAGCTAGTCGATTTTCCTGTGACCGTATTAGTAGCGATGGGAAGTGCCGGTACCGCGCGCGCCGCCGAGGCTACGACTAAGACGATCCCAATCGTGTTTGCGAACGGCAGCGACCCGGTGCAGGTGGGTCTAGTCGCCAGCCTGAACCGGCCAGGTGGCAATGCCACTGGCATAAGTTTTTACACGAGCGCATTAGGCCCGAAGCGCCTCGAACTCTTGCGCGAACTGGTACCAAAAGCAACGACAGTTTCATTTCTAGTGAACCCGACCAATCCGGTGACCAAAGGAGACATAAAAAACATTGAAGATGCCGCAAGCAGCGTTGGTCGACGGATAACTGTCGTGAAGGCTAGCAACGAGAATGAGATCGATGCCGCGTTCGACGCTATGGCCAAGGAGGGAGCAGAGGCGCTTCTTGTCAATGTGGATGCATTCTTCGCCAGTCGAGCGCAACGGCTCGCCGCTCTCGCTGCTCGTTATCGAATTCCGGCGAGCTACAATAACAGCGTCTACGTCAAGGCCGGTGGTCTAATGAGCTACGGGGATGATCGAGCGGATTCGTACCGGCAACTCGGTATTTATACCGGTCGGATCGTGAAGGGTGAGAAGCCTGCTGACTTGCCCGTAATGCAGCCTGCTAGGTTCAAGTTCGCGATTAATGTCAAAACGGCGAAGGCACTCGGTCTTACGGTGCCGCCGCAACTACTCGCCCTTGCCGATCAGGTGATTGAATGAGGCGGCGCGAATTCTTCGCCTTGCTTTGCAGCGCAGCCGCTGCTTGGCCTATTGCGGCCCGCTCGCAACCGACTGCTGGCGCCAGGCGACGGCTGGGAGCCTTGATAATTTATGCCGAAACAAATCCCGACTCGCACAAGGTCCGGAACGTACTAGAGCAAAGCCTCAAAGCGCTTGGCTGGAAAATAGGCCAAAATCTCGACATCGATTATCGCTTCGGTATTGCAGAACGTGCAACAGCACGTGACGCCGTTGCAGACCTGATCGCCCTCAAACCAGACCTTATCTTCGCCAATTCGGTTGCTGCGACCCGAGCCGCAACGGAAGCCACGCGCGACATTCCTATCGTTTTTAATGGAGTGAGTGAGCCTGTCAGGCTGGGGTTCGTGAGCAGTTTCTCGCATCCCGGAGGAAATGTTACCGGATTCTCGAACTTAGAGCCGAGTGTGGGAGGCAAGTGGATAGAACTTTTGAAAGCCGTTGCTCCCCAAATTACGGACGTCACGATTATGTTTAATCCAAGTTCGACCAGGGTTGCAGAAGAGTTCGCCGCTGCTACAGCACTCGCTGCTTCACACTTTGGGGTCACTGCCGTCGAAGCGCGCGTTCACGAACCTGAGGATATTGATAAAGCGATGGGACGGCTCGGCGAACAGCCCAGTGGTTCTCTGATCACACCACCTGATACTTTCCTTGGTCTGCACTTCAGAGAGGTCGTTGAGCAAGAGCGTCGGTGGCGATTACCCGCAATACATCCATTCAGATACTTTGTGGAGGTGGGTAGTCTTATGTCGTATGGCCCCGATGTCGAGGATCAGTTTCGACAGGCAGCATTGTACATCAACAGGATATTGCATGGTGAAAACCCGGCCGACTTGCCAGTCCAACAACCGACCAAGTTCGAGTTCGTTATCAATCTGAAAGCTGCCAAGGTTCTGGGCCTCAACGTGCCGTCGTCTGTACTGGCGACCGCCGACGAGGTGATCGAATGAGGCGGCGCGCGTTTATTACGCTTCTTTGTGGTACGGCGGCGGCGTGGCGGGTCGCGGCAAGTGCGCAGCAGCAGTCGATGCCGGTGGTCGGGTTGCTCCGTACCACCGCAGCCGCGCCGTTCGCGCCTATTGTGGTGGAGTTCCGCAAAGGCCTGAGCGAGGAAGGGTATATCGAAGGACACAACGTTGCTCTCGAGCAGCGCTGGGCAGACAATCGCTTGGACCGGTTGCCAGGTCTCGCTGCCGGTCTAGTTCGTCGAAAGGCGTCCGTGATCGTCGTAAACTCGCCGGGGGTGGCAGCGGCCAGAGCTGCCAGCCCGACCGTCCCGCTCGTGTTCGTGGCCGGTGACGATCCGGTGAAAATGGGGCTTGTTTCCAGCCTCAACCGGCCCGGGAGCAACCTGACCGGCGTGACGTTTTTCGGCGGCAGCGTGCTCGGTGCGAAGCGCCTGGAGCTGTTGCATGAGTTAGTTCCCAAGGTGTCCCTCGTGGCCATCCTGCTCGATCCGGAAGCTGGCGGACTATTCGACATGCCGAGCATAGAGAAGGCAGCGCACATCCGTGGCCTGCAGGTTGTCGTGGTGAAACCCGCAAGCGAGCACGACCTCGATGCTGCCTTCGCGCGTATTGTCGCAATGGGCGCCGGTGCGGTGTTGTTCGGAGGCGGCCCAGCGCTCAGAACCCAGATGCAACAACTCATTGTGCTGGCGACTCGCCATGCCATTCCGGTGATCTACGAATTGCGCGATTACGTCGAAGCGGGCGGTCTGATCAGCTATGGGGCGAGCTTCCCTGACGCCTATCGCCAGGCGGGGGTCTATGCTGGTCGCATTCTCAAAGGTACCAAGCCTACTGAGCTACCAGTCCTACAGCCAACCAGGTTTGA
>JBPYDX010000166.1:0-2745 GCA_051986115.1 Candidatus Eremiobacteraceae bacterium | reverse complement strand
CCAAACGAATGTTGGTGTTAGGCGATTGAAGAAACGCACTAGCTGCACCTTTTGTGACGATAAAAACCTCACCACCCGACTCACCTTCATGAAAAACGATGGCGTTCTGCTGGTAAGAAGCACGTTGCAAGTGCGGCTTTATTGCCGCCAAGTCCCTCGCATCGAACGTTGCGAAAAGGTCAGTTTCCGCAAGCGGAAGCTCGTCACGGTGGAATTGTGCCCGGGCATTTAGAAGAATATTCTCTGCGCACTCTATCGCGCGGTCAATGTCTGGAAAAACATTCGCCTCGGTGTCGATCGACAAAACGTTGCAATCCTCAAGGCGCTCAATCGCCACTCGATCGACGACAGAAAGTAAAAGCCGTTTCTTCTGTCTATCAAGCTTGGTTTTGAGCTCCAGCAAGGCGCTCGCACCGGTGCTATCGATTTCGGTCAAGCGGCGCAGATCGAGAATCACGCACGAGGTATCCTGCCGCATCGCGAGATCCACTTCGCTCAAGATTTTCTCCCCGGTGCCGAAAAATAGCGCTCCTTGTAGCTCCATCACCAGTATCGCGTCGCCCGCCTCTTCGAGGAAGACCCGATCCGGTCTAGTACGTGCCCTGCGTGAAGGGATAGTTCCGCAACGGTAACTACGCCGGATGATCGATCGACTCATCCTAAGAACAAACAGCGCCATAGCAATGGCTACGCCGATGAACACTGCCAACACGATATTAAGCGTGATTGAAACCACCGCGACCACGACCACCACTATAAGGTCGAGTGCGACATGATGACGGCTTAAGATGGGACCCTTACGCAGATCGCCGACAAGTCGCAGCGACCAAAGGTCAAAATGCTGGATCGCAACGACCATAATTACTGCTGAGATTACAACCCGTGGCATCTGCCCGAGCCAACGGAATAGAACGGTGCCGGCGAGCAGCAAGACCATGGCGTTGATCAGTACAGATAAACGTGTGCGTGCGCCGAACGTCCGATTGCTGATGCTGGCGCCGATATTGATACTGCTGGTTATTCCCCCAGCGCAAGCGCCTACCATGTTGCCGATGCCGAGCCGAACTAGAAGCTGGTCGCCGTTGCGACGCGGCTCGTCGGGCGCCGTCACGAGCTTAGCGCACAGGAGCGCATCAATGGAGGCGATGATAGCCAGGGCCACGGCACCGCCGACAATCGTCGGTGCGACTTGCAAAAAAGCTCCGCCGTGTACGAGGCCTTCGAAATATTCAAGGGACGTCACGCCTATGGCAGGGCTTGACACGCTATTGATGAGAGGACCGAGATAGGCGCCGAGACCGATAAACTTGCAGAGCAAAAACACCGACCAGCCAACAACCATGGCAATGATGATGGGTGGAATTTTTGGCAATAATTTTCTTGCGTTCCACATCGTGGCGAACGTAATCGCTGCGATGACAAGACTGAGCGGCTTGATTTCGCTAAGATGTTGCGACACTTGCGTGAATGAGACGGTGTGATCGAAGCCGCAAACATTGCCCAACTGGACGAGAAATAGCAACGCTGCCGCGGCATTTTGGAACCCTGCCATTACCGGCTGCGGCGCAAATTTTATAAGGGTTCCAAGTTTAACAAGGCCAAACAGCGCTTCCAACGCACCGCCGAGCAACAGAACCAAGAAAGCGACTGCCAGAATAAACGGAGTGCCGCCGGCCCTAATGGTCGACGAATCCGAACGAACGAGACCAAAAATCAGTATGCCGATAAAAAACGTGCTGGTGACCCGCGGAGCGTAGACTGTTGTGGTCTTATCGCCGAGCAGTATGCAGACGATGGGAACGACGAACGCTGCCGCAAGGCCGGCTAATGCGCCATCAGCAAAATAGTTCTCCCCCAGAGAGGAAAACGCGAACATACCATAACCCATAGCAAGCGGAATTGCGATTGCCGCCGATATCAGGCCACCAAAAATGTCATACCGTGCTTGCGAAAATGGTTTCATTTCGATGCCTCACTCACCCTCGGTCGATTTTATATTTCATGCTGCAATCCGTCCAAGCGGGATTTCTAGCATTGGAGACGGAAGGCCAGCCCGGCGCGACTAATGCTCGCGCCAATGTTCGGGATTTGAGAGGCCGACGTGCCCGCATTTGAGTCCGATCCTCGTGTCGCTACAATCACGGCTAGGTAAACCAGCTGGTCTCATTAATCGGTTGCTTTGCCAGCGCCAAATCGATGTCGCGCGTAGTGTATGGCATGTCCGCGACCGTCACGGCGTTTCAGAGACTGCCAATGGTTGAGTGGGCTAGCTGCAAAAGCGGAATTTCTCCATGCGTCGAGGGGCCAACCCGGAGCGAGCGTTGGCTCTGCGTCGGGTCTGTAAAGCGAGAATCAGGCGTTTGGCCGCAAGGACCGAGCGCTAAACTCGGAGCTACCCGACCGGCTCAATTGTCGAAGGGCATCCGTGTTAAGTTATTCACTCGACTAGAGATCCGCCACCTGTGCGCCGCTGGACTCTAGCGCAAAGCGCGCCATACGCTTCTTACTTACTGTGATTTGTTGCCGGGCGTGCTCAAAAATAAGGTCAGCTTTGTCTTGGCCTACGCAAAAGCTGTGTCAGCTAGCCTAGTGCCAGATGCAATCAGGAGAGTGCCAATCGTCATGCCCGCGAAAAATACTCCAAGCAAGGTCAAAACAACGCCGGTTGCCACGACGCTGGCCATCTTCGATACCATAGCGAGCCTCTCTGACTGTGCTCTGACTTTGAAGGGCCAACTCAACCCA
>JBPYDX010000165.1:0-3971 GCA_051986115.1 Candidatus Eremiobacteraceae bacterium | reverse complement strand
TTCCAACATCTTGTCGCCAGAAGAATCGATGACCGTGTCTGTGCGCTGAACGAGGCGCATACCGGGCTTGAGTTCGCTAACTTGCCGCCAGCCTTGCCGTTGCTTGTGCGAATCGCTGGTCAGCACGAGGTGGTCGGCAGTAGCTTCAATAGAGTTTCCGTTTGCGAGAGTTACCCTGAAAACGGCCTTTACGCCATTAGATTTAACGGCTACGACTCTAGTTGTATTGAAAGCGTCATAGACTTCGAGGTCTATGAGGTTGCGAGTAACTATATCTCCAATCTTGATTGGGCCGTCTGGAGTTGTTACCAACGCGTTATAAGGGAGACAAGCATGGGGTTGGGGGTGCGTGTATGAATCTTTGCCGCGTACCAATTCCTTCGTGTCGGGATCGACATAGTAGTGACCTTGCGCCGGACCAGTAATGCCATATGCGTAGGCTAAGCCAGTATTGAACCATTGTGGTGAATTGGGAGCGGCCATTTGGTGGATGAGCATGTGACTGAGCTCAGCATCAAACGCTGCAGCATCTTCGTCGGTATCAAAATATTTGTAGCGACGACCCCAATCCGTCCAGCAACCTGCAAGACGTCGCACAACCTGCCTTGCAGAAGTCTCACGCCCAAGACTTCCATCAGCTTGCGGTACGCCGGCTTTACGAAAATATTTCTGGGCTAAAATGTCGGTCGCGACTTGGGACCAGTCCGTTGGAACCTCAATGTCGCGCATTTCGAATACGACAGATCCGTCTGGTTCGCGAATTACCGATTCCCGGCGTTCCCAGCGGACCTCATCGAGCGGATCGATCCCAGATTTTGTAAAGCGGCGTTGAATCTTCATGGAGTTAGTACTGCCCTTTCCTCATATAAAGGTGGCTGCTCTCAGCGACCAGTCAAAGGCCTATCACACAAATGTTCGAGGGTCGACAATTCACCCCTACCTATAGTGGTGCTAGGGGCGGTTCTCCACATTATATAGCGCCACGCAGCGGGTTGCAAGAATTTTTTCGAACGGGAGTTCGCCTTAGTCCGACCCCTTACGTGATGCCGTTTTGACGTGTTTTCCTCAGTTCTTATCCACCGATGTAAGTAAACTGAGGATGTCTTTCGCGACGCTACCAAGTGGTGGAAATGCTATCGTAAGCCACGAATGCGCCAATTTGAAACGATGAAGAAGAAGCGAGCAGCCGCGCTACGATCAAAGCGAGCTAAGGCTTCACCATCAAGAGATGCCTTAAAGAATCGAGCGGATGCTACAACGCTCGGTCTCCTGCCGCGTGTAAGCTCGAACGGTCCGAGCCATGCGGCTCAGCGACAAACCGTGAGTCTTGCACTTGTACAGTTTGCGCCTCGCAAGGGCGACGTTAACGCTAACATCGAGCGTATAGAACAGGTCTTTGCCGCGCTGCTGCACGACAAAGACGGCTTTCCCTCGGTTGTCGTTTTTCCTGAGGCATCTCTCTCCGGTTACTTCGTAGAGGGCGCCGTCGCCGAAGTGGCGCTTCCCGCAGCCAATGTCCTCAAACGTCTCAACAAAGCTGCACAGAAAGCTTTAGGCGCTGACCACACACCGTTTGACGTCGTGCTCGGCTTTTACGAAGATGATGGTGGAAAACTTTATAACAGCGCGCTCTACGCGACGCTTGGCCCAACGCCTCACATTCGACACATCCATCGCAAATTGTTCTTGCCAACTTATGGCGTCTTTGACGAGGAACGATTCGTTTCGCGCGGCCGATCGATCGAAGCGTTTGATACACACCATGGCCGTGCAGCTATCCTGATTTGCGAAGATGCGACGCATGCTGTTTCCATCGCCATCGCTGCGCTCCAGGGCGCACAAATACTCTACATTCCAAGTGCTTCACCCGGGCGCGGTCTCGAAGATGCAGAGCCGGCGAACGTTCGAATGTGGCGCGACATCATGCGCGTTGGCGCGGCTGAACACGGGATCTTTATCGTTTACGCGGGCCTTGTGGGCTTCGAAGGGGGTAAGGGGTTCACAGGTGCGTCGCGCTTGATGGGACCCTTCGGTGATCTGCGCATAGAAGCACCTTTTGATGGGGCCGCGATCGTGCGCTCGACAATTTCGCTCGCCGACGTGAACATAGCACGCGCCGCGCTTCCTGCGCTGGGCGATCTTGAAGGCAACCTTGCAGAAATCACTGCGATGTTCGAAGCAGAAACAGCGCGGCGACCAGCTGGCTCTCGAGCTCGCCGCAAAAAATGAAAGCAATAAAGTTGCGCGTTGTCCACGCGCCGCAAGCCACAGACACGGGACTTCGGATCGACGCCGCATTAGCGCAGCGTTGGTTGACAAACTTTCTGCACGACGAAATGATCGGCCGGCGCAATATTCATAACGCTGTCGTCGGAGTGTCAGGCGGAGTTGATTCCGCAGTCGTTGCCTATCTTTGCACGCAGGCTTTGGGCCCAGAGAATGTTTACGGTGTCCGCATGCCATATCGGACGTCCTCGCAACAAAGTTTCGAAGACGGCGGACTGGTCATCAAAGAGACTGGCATTCACGATCTCGTCTTCGACATCAGCGATGCCGTCGACGGTTATCTCAAGCAGGAGCCTGACGCGTCGCCGACGCGGCGCGGCAACGTCATGGCTCGCCAGCGAATGATTGTTTTGTTCGATCAATCTGCTAAATATGACGGCTTACCAATCGGCACTGGGAACAAATCCGAACGAATGCTCGGCTACTTCACCTGGCATGCTGATGATTCGCCTCCCATTAACCCAATCGGCGATCTTTTTAAGACTCAAGTATGGGCGCTGGCGCGACAGTTAGGAGTGCCACAACAAATTATTGAGAAGCCGGCGACTGCCGACCTCATTCGCGGTCAAACAGATGAAGAGGATCTTGGCATTAGCTACGCGCTGGCAGATCATATCTTGCAACAGTTGCTGATGGGATACAAGCCCGAGGATATCATTGAGAGCGGCATGCGCCCGGAGGATGTCGCGCTTGTCACTCGCAAAGTCAACGCCACCCACTGGAAACGACACTTGCCAACAACTGCTGTAGTGTCGGCGACTGCTATCAACGAATTCTACTTACGTCCGGTGGACTACTAAAGCGCTGCGCTTCCGGAGATTTGGAAATGCCCTTGCAACTCGGAACCGTCGGACACTTCGGTATTTCAGTTCGCGATCCGAACAAGAGTGCGCGCTGGTGGATGAAGACACTCAATCTCAGGAAAGAACTTTCGTTTCCCGGCGGTGTGCTGGTCGGCAACGACGCAATCACGATCGCTCTTCATAAAGGTGTACCTGGCCCCGAGGTATTGGACCACGTGTCCTTTCATTTACCAAGTATGCGGGCGTTGCGCGCCGCGCTGGCCGAGTTGAAGCGCAAAGGCGTCGATCTGGAAGACCCGGGGCGTGAGATAGGACCTGAGGCATCGGGTTCGCCGAATATGGGTCTGTGGTTTCACGACCCCGACGGCTATCGCTGGGAACTTTCGGTTCTTGCCAGAACTCCGCGAAAACCGCGCCGCACAAAGCGTGGGTCCAGCAGAAAACGATAGAAGGAGTAACAGTGCCCCGGTATTTGCACACGTCCATCTTCGTCAACAATATGAGCGAGTCAATCGATTTTTACACCCAGAAACTTGGATTGAAGCTCCTCGGCGGCCCGGATCATTATCCCGGTAACGCAGACATGGCCTTCGTGGGTTCAAACTGGGATGCGTATATCGAACTTGTTTATGACCTCGAAGCGCATCCGCCGTATGAATTAGGCAACCGTTATGAACACTTAGCGCTGGAAGTCGATGCCGATCTCGTAACCTTGTGCGATAATCTGCGCGCAAGCGGTGTTAAGATTCTCAAGGGTCCGAAGAAGTCGCCGGGGGGAACTCGCTCGATCGCATTTATCGAAGACCCCAACGGCATTCCGGTCGAACTGCTGGAGCCAAAACAACCAAAGGCCGGCGGATCGTAAAGGTTGGCAAGCGCCGA
>JBPYDX010000164.1:0-5186 GCA_051986115.1 Candidatus Eremiobacteraceae bacterium | reverse complement strand
GCGGTCCCAGCCATGCTCCAGCGCCGTCACGAAACGGAGCTACACCAAGTTCGACATCGACCGAGCCTGCGATGTAGCGCGCATCGCTCTCCAAATGCTGTTCGCGCACCTTTGGGCGGCTGCAATAGAATCCGCACATTGCACGAATGGCAAAAACATGTGGCTCGCCTTTTGGCAAATCGCGCGCACGCTCGAGAGCGACCGATCCAATGCGCGCAATGCCGTCGCGTGCCGCAGCCGGTGAAGGATAACAAGCAACAAAATTAAGCTCGTTGTGCCGCTCGTCTTCCGCTTGGTCGATAAAATAATCTAACAAAATATGGAAGGCCGAAATGTAGGGGAAATAGGCGTCATACACTTGTTGTGCATGCACGCTCGTGCAATCCCCTGATGCGCAAAAAGCAAGCGCGAACGTGGGCATCGTTGAACCGCAAGCGGCGGCAGCTTCCCACCACTGCAAATCGCTTGCGATCGTGCCAAAGGATTCACGGCAGCGCTGTTCGCGCGCGCCTGGTTGCAGGTGCTTGAGCGCTTGGAGCTCGCAGTAGCGGGCGGTCACAGAGCGAACGAGTGGAGTTACGATGCTGTAGGAGGGCAGCGCAGCAAAGAGCTTTTGTGATGTGGCGACAAGCGAATTGAGGTAGCCTCCGTCGCCTGTGCTCCGGTAACGGAAATAGTCGCGAAGCGGACTATCAGGCGTTACGGCGTCAAGAAGCGACTCGTGCAGCGCGCGAAAATCCTGCTCACTAAAGCTGCCAACGCGATCGCACAGATTGTCAAGGTAGTCGACGGCAGTTTCAAACGCGGTCACGAGCGCAATGTAGCGGCGCGCTCGGCGTGGCGCAAGAAATGTGGCCAAAATGCAGCCGCCGTAAACATGAAAATCCTTAGAGGTTATGCTGGACAAAGCTTCGCGACGAAGCTGCGGGTCCTCAATGGCGCCTGCACGCCGTTTGAGCTTTCGGAGCTCACCCGCGGCCAAAGGTACGACGCCTAAGAGAAAACGCCGAATAGATGCCACGAGTTGTTTGTCCACGGCGTCGCACCTACGACGCCGCGGCCAGGTCGCACTCTTTTGTGCGTCAAACACGCGGCTATGTTCGCGTCGATAATTGCTTTATTATTGGCGGTGCCAACCGTCAACGCGGGTGCGCCCTCGCCGTCGCCATCTCCAGCACCGAGCGCCAGCGTACAGATCAACACCGGCAGCACTCAAGAAGCACAGATGACGTATTCGCGGTTCGTCGAGGGAGCGACATCTCAGACCGGCCTTTTTACTATCTGGCGCAAGCAGGGCAAGGTATATTTTGAAATCAGCCCCGACCAGCTCGATCACCCGTATCTCATGGTTCCAATCCTCGCAAGTGGCCTGGGGCGTGGCCTTTTTGCCGGGCTGCACTTTCAGCCGCTGCTTTGGCAATACACGCGCGTTGGAAATCAAATTTTTAGCGTCGAGCAAAATCCATATGGCTTGGCAAAACCTGGCACTCCACAAGCGTTAGCGGTTGCGACGTCTTATCCGCAATCCGTCATATCAGCCGATTTTATAACAGCGCTCAATAACCAAAATGGCAATATCGTGTTCCCAGCGGACGCTCTGCTCACAGACATCGTGGACCTCACGACCGCCATTAACGGCCCACCGGGTGAAGCTCGCACGCAAGGGCGCTTTGCGTTCAACTCACGGCTAAGTTATTTCGGCCCGACAAAGGCTTTCCCGACAAATGTGGACGTCGAAGCCGCTCTGACACTCTCAGGCCCACCTGGAGCAATCGACACTGTTCCCGATTCACGCAGTCTTTTCGTGCGCATGCATTACAGCATCATTGATATGCCAAACGACGGTTATCGCCCGCGGCTCGCCGACGACCGCCTTGGCTACTTCATCACCGCGCGTCGCCAGTACGATAACCAAGAAACGCAAACAAGTTTTGTTCGCTACATTCACCGCTGGAACGTTCAGAAGACCGACCCCTCAGCGCCGCGATCGCCCGCAAAAAATCCCATCGTCTTTTACCTCTCAAATAGCATCCCGCTGCAATATCGGGCCCCCATCCGCAGTGCATTGTTGACCTGGAACTCGGCCTTTGAAAAGATCGGCATCACGCAAGCTATTGTCGTGCGCCAGCAACCAAACGATCCAGACTGGGATCCGGACGACGCTCGTTATTCTGTCGTGCGCTGGGTTGTAAGTCCGGATGCGGCATTTGCCTATGGGCCCTCATACGCAAATCCGCTCACCGGAGAAATTTTTAGAGCTGATATCGTCATCGACGGCAACATGGTTCGTTTTGGCCGCCAAACGCTCGAGCAGCTCGTCGATCCAACGCGCGATCTCACAGGCACGCAAAGGCTTGAGTGCAGTCTCAACGACTGTGACTACGGATATGAAGCGTACCAGCAAGCCACCTGGGCTACCCTTGCCCTGCAAAACGAAGGCGTGTTTGCTTCGAATGCACCACCGCCGCAGTGGTTTGTGAACTCATATTTAGAATCAATCGTGTTGCATGAAAGCGGCCACACGCTCGGGCTGCGACATAATTTCGAGGCGTCGACTATCTATTCGCTGGCGCAACTGCGTGACCGCCAGTTTACCGAAACTCATGGCCTTGTTGGCTCGGTCATGGAGTATACGCCCGTAAACCTCTCGCCGCACGGCAAACCCCAAGGTTCGTATTTTCAGCTCCAGCTCGGTCCTTGGGATTATTTTTGCATTAAGTACGGCTACGAGCAGATCTATGCGCCCTCCACAGAGGGAGAGCGCAGTCAGCTGCAAGCTCTGGCAGCGCAAACGACACAAAAAGACTTACGCTACGCAACCGACGAGGACAATCAATGGGCCGACGGCTTTGCAACCGACCCGCGAGTGAATACCTTTGATCTCTCTAGCGACCCGCTAGCGTACACAAGTGACGTCTATGCAATCAATCGGCGGTTGTTTAACACGCTGTTGACGCGGCTACCAAACAAGGGAGAGAGCTACCAGGCAACGCGTGATGCTTTTGCTTCCACGCTGCGCAGCTGGTATTCTGTATCGCGCTACGCAACCCACTACATTGGCGGAATGTATTTCACCCGCAATCATCGCGGAGATCTCAACGCGACGTTGCCGTTTACCCCTGTGCCGCGAGCACAAGAGAAACGCGCCTTTGCGTTGCTTGACCGTTATGTCTTTTCCGATGACGCATTTACCTTTTCACCCTCCTTGCTCAATAGCTTGGGCAGTGACCGCTTCTCGCACTGGCAAAGCGACCCAAACGCTTCGTTGCGCTTGGAGTTCCCCGTCGACGAATACGTGCAAGCGTACCAGCTCATCTTACTCGCACAAATGTGGCAACCAAACGTGCTGTCGAGACTTGCCAGCCTTGAGTCGCGGGTTGCCAAGCCTACAGACACGATGAGTCTCGCGGATCTGTACGACTGGACCGACCAAAGCATTTGGGGTGATTTGAGCAATTCACGGTTACGATCCGTGCCGCGCAACCACCGAGCGTTACAACACGCCTATGCGTTGCTGCTCATCAACCTCATGCTTCATCCATTTTTGGGTACGCCCGTGGACGCACAAACGCTCGCGCGGCACCATTTACTTGCTCTCGACGACCAGCTCGCCAGTGCGCTCAGGCGAGGCGGCTTTGACGAGGCAACAGCAGCAAATTTCGAAGATATCAAGTTCCGTGTTGACCGGGCGTTGCAAGCAAACGTAATCTTACCCCAATAAGAAACCCCCGGGCGTGCGCGCTGTCACGCCTCTAGATGCGCCCACGAGCGCAGGACGTTGGTTGCGCGCCCTATAATTGTAAACCATGGTTAACAACATGGCTGACCGCTCGCCCGAGCGTGCGCGTCAGGACTATGTGAAGGTTATCTACCAGCTTGGCCAGCGCGCCCCGGTAAAGGCCGCACAGCTAGCGCGCTATCTGGGCGTTTCGCGCGCTTCGGTCAGTAAGTTCAAACGGATGTTGGAGCGAGAGCGCTTGCTTCACCCTTCACAACGCTCGACGGATGCGCTGCGCCTGACCAAAAAAGGTGAGGTCCTTGCACTGCGCATGGTGCGTCGTCACCGGCTGGTAGAAACGTTCTTGCACGATACCTTGCGCATGCCGATCGAGAGAGTTCATGGGGAGGCTGAACGCATCGAGCATGCGATTTCCGATGATGTGTCATCGCGCTTAGCGCGCTTTTTGCATAACCCGGTCGCCGATCCGCATGGTCATCGCATCCCCAGCACCTCGCATACGCAAAGCGGTGAGCGCGATCGCGCCCTTGCTTCGCTGAACGTCGGCGATCGCATAACGATCACCAGTATCGATGATCGCGATCCTGAGGCTGTCCGGCGACTGTGCGCGCGAGGCATCCTGCCTGGTTTGCGCGCCACGCTCGAGCGTATACACGGCGCCGTCATGCACTTGCGAGCCGGCCGACGTGCGCTCACGCTGTCGGCAGAAGATGTTGCGGGGGTGCGCTGTCAAGTGCACGCAAGCGAGCGCAAAAGGCTGTAAGCATGTCTGAGCTATTGGAACGGCCGAGCTGGATTCCCACCCGCGAAGATCTGTTGCGCGCGATGGACCGCGTGAAAGTGCGATCGGCGCGCGCAGCCGGCCGTCCGATTTGGGTTCTTCTGCTGCTGGCAGGTCCGGGAATTTTGGTCATGCTCGGCGAGAACGACGGACCAAGCATGCTCTCTTATGCGCAGACTGGCACGCAATATGGGATTGGTTTCTTTGTCCCGTTCATTCTCCTCACATTCGTCATGGCGTACATCGTTCAGGAGATGACTGTTCGCATCGGTGCAGCCACGCATCGCGGTCACGCTCGACTCATCTTCGATCGCTTTGGGCCGTTTTGGGGTTACTTCGCTATGGGTGATCTCGTCGTCGGTAACCTGCTCACCCTGATCACAGAATTTGTAGCCATTCGCGCAGGCGCCGCATACTTTGGAATCCCCGCCTGGCTTGCGGTAAGTATCGGCGTCGCGCTCGTCGCAGCAGCCATGAGCACGCGACGCTACTTTACGTGGGAGCGGGCTGTGCTGATCCTTGCGCTGGGCAATTTGTTGTTCATTCCTGCAGCGTTGCTGTCGCATCCGGATTATGCCGCTATCGCGCAAGCAATTGTAACGTGGCAACCGCTACCCGGCGGGGATCGCATGGCATTCTTAACGCTGGTGATGGCGAATATCGGCG
>JBPYDX010000163.1:0-3549 GCA_051986115.1 Candidatus Eremiobacteraceae bacterium | reverse complement strand
TATCCCACAGAATCGAAGAGCGAATCTGCGCGCCAGGCTCAACAACCGAGCCGGCACCAATGCACGTCGGAGCTTCAATGCGGGCGGTGGACGAGATCCGCACGCTTGGACCAATGAGGATGCCGCGATCGAGCTTGGCGCCCTCACGTAGCTTGAGTTTGACGCGGCCAGCTAATGCATCGCGATGCACGCGCCGGTATTCACTGGGCGTGCCGATGTCGCACCAATATGCAGGTTGTCGCATCCCGTAGAAAGCACCACCAGCGGCTAACAGTTCGGGAAAAACTTGTTTTCCGAAGTCGTAGAAAGTTTTTGCGGGTATTCGTTCGAGCAATTGCGGCTCAAAAATATAGACACCAGTGTTGGCGAGGTTGCTGCGCTCCGTACCTTTGGGCGGCTTTTCTTGAAATTCAGTGATGCGACCGTCGGCATCGACAACCACAGCGCCGAACTGCGAGACATCGGGAACTTCTACAAGCACGATCGTTGCCTCGGCGCCACGCTCTTTGTGAAATGCAATCGCCGCATCGAGATTGATATTGGTAATGTCGTCACAGCCGATGACGACAAATGTTTCGGAAAACCGGTCAGCGACTTGCTGAACTGCGCCTGCGCTCCCCATGAGTTCCGGCTCGTGCAAATAAAAGATGCGAACGTTCCAGGCCGACCCGTCCCCAACAAACGTGCGAACGGCCTTTTCAAAATAGTGAACGTTAATCACCAAGTCGTCGATCCCAAACGATCGCACATATTCGATGACGTGCCCGACCACTGGCCGGTCGAGCACAGGCACAAGCGGCTTTGGCACATCAAGCGTGAGGGGATACAGCCGAGTGGAAAGGCCACCAGCTAAGATCATGCCCTTCATTCCCTCGACGTTTCTCGCAACGCTCGTGAAGGTCCGTTGGCTGCGACCGGGCCGAAAGGCCCGTTAACTTATGGCTTGCGCTTGAAGCGCTCTTCCAGAACTTGCCCTGCAACCAGCAGCGCAAATTGCGGCAAGACAAGCTGTCGCCCAAATCGACGCGGTTGCGTTGCTAAGCGATACAGCCACTCCAGCCCGGCATTGCGCACAAAGGCAGGCGCTCGCACAAGCTTACCAGAGATCACGTCAAGCGAACCGCCAACTCCCATACACACCACTGGGCCAAGCGACGCGCTGTGCTGGCGAATCCACAGTTCTTGTTTGGGAAATCCGAGCGCAACAAGGACGAGTCGTGCTTGGGATTGTTTGATGTGCTCGACAATTGCGGGCTCTTGCGCTGGTTCAAAGTAACCATGCTGATATCCGGCGACGACTAGTCCGGGGTAACGTTGAACGAGTACCTGACCTGCCATTTGTGCGATGCCCGCTTCACCGCCAAGCAAAAAAACCGCCTCGCCACTGCGCGCACATGATGCGCAGATGTGTTCCAGCAATTCGACACCAGCTACACGCTCACGAATCGGAGAACCTAACAGTTGCGCTGCGCGCACAACACCGATGGTATCAGGCACGACGAGATCGGCACCCTCGATAACCTCACGGTACGCGGGGTCTCGCCTAGCGAGCATCGCCATCTCTGCTCCGAACGTAACTACGTGGGCGAAGCGACGCTCGGCGAGCAGTTGCTCGATTCGCCGTTGCGCCTCGTCCATTCCAACCGGGTCGACGCGCGTGCCTAGGATGCGCAACGTTCGATCCGCTGACATGCGAGGAGCAGTTAGCGTGCGGGGATGGCTGCGGCGCCTACCAGCCAAGGACGGATCGCACTCCGCAACGCTTGTTCTTGCTCGTGCGTGAGTGCACACAGTGGCGGCCGACACGTGCCAGCGTCAAAACCGAGTGCGCACATCGCTGCCTTGACCGGGATTGGTGATGTTACGGCAAACAGCGCGCGAAACAATGGCTGAAGCGATTGGTGGGTTTTTGCGGCTGCGTCAGTTTCGCCGCGAGCGAAGGCGGCCAACATAGCAGCGATGTCGTTGCCTGCCACGTGACTTGCAACGCTCACGACGCCACAGCCCCCCACCGCTGCGTGAGGCAGAGCCAGGTGGTCGTCACCGCTGTAGCAATCAAATCTTGCGCCGGTGCGCGCTGCGATCTCGGCAAGTTGGCTGACATCGCCGCTTGACTCTTTGACGGCGACGATGCGTGGGTGCTCGGACAGTGTCACAATTGTGTCGGGGAGGATATTTACCGAGGTTCTTCCCGGGATATTGTAGATCATGAGCGGCAGTTCGGTCGCGTCAGCGATTGTGGTGAAATGATTGATGAGCCCAGCTTGCGGCGGTTTGTTATAGTACGGTCCAACAGCCATGAGCGCATCAATACCACACGCGGCTGCCCGTCTGGCGAATTCGACCGAGCGCTTCGTATCGTTCGTGCCGGCGTTGGCGATGACAGCAGCTCGTCCTTTGACAGCGCCGACGATCGTTTTGAAGAGCGAAAGCTTCTCGTCATCGGTAAGCGTTGGGCCTTCTCCGGTGGTTCCAGCAATAACAAGACCCGTGGTGCCGTGATCAAGGAGCCATAAAGAAAGCCGCGCGGCTTCGCGCTCGTCCACGCTGCCGTCGGCCCGCATCGGAGTGATCATTGCGGTTACGACAGGCCCAAAGCGTCCGAATTTCATTTCTGTGTCGCTCCTAATTGAAAATGTTCGTGCAGCGCGCTCTCTGCAGCGGCTGCTTGTTTTCCTGGGACGAGCAGTGAGATGGTGATATTTGAGTCGGTACTATGAATGATCGGCACTCCCGCAGCGCTTAGCGCTTTAACACACCGATACATCACGCCGGGCGTGCCCCGCATGCCTGCCCCAACGACCGAGATCTTGGCGCAGTCCTGGCGAGCGCGTACGGCTAAGGGCAACGCATCAAGCTGTTGACGAGCTCGATCGCAGTCGCCATCGCGCACAATGAAGAATAAGCCCGCCGCGTTGACGTTGACACAGTCGATGCTGATCTGGGCCTCAGCTAGCCTTCGAAAGGCGTCTTGTTCCCAACCACCCGGCAAGACGGCTGCTTCGGGAACGACGTGCATAAAAGTGTAACCGGAAGAAGCGGCGACACCAGTCACCGGGCCCGTCGGACTTGTTGCCTTTGCCGTACCAATAGCCGTGCCGATGCCGGTGCTCGTATTGCGGACTGCGTATGGCACTTGCTCGAGACGCGCCAGATCCGCGGCTTTGTCGTGCATGACGGTTGCGCCGTGTTCAGAGAGTTCGGTTACCTCTTCAAACGTTAGGTCTGGAATTGTTTTGGCAGTAGAAACTCGTTTGGGATCGGCCGTCATGATGCCATCGACATCTGTGTAGATTTCAAGTTGGGCGTCGCTGAGTGACGCAGCAAGCGCGACGCCGGTGAGATCGCTACCACCTCTTCCCAAGGTAGTGATCGTGCCATCTGCAGTCACGCCTTGAAAGCCGCAGACCACCGGCGTGATATTTGCTTCAAGTAAGCTGCGAAGTGCTCGCGCATCAACTGAAAGGACGCGCGCATTACCGTGTTGTTCGTCTGTGACAATCCCGGCCTGCGCGCCGGTAAGCGCTCGCGCGGCAATACCGCGGGTTT